>DATKHW010000105.1:0-6487 GCA_035546275.1 Gemmataceae bacterium | reverse complement strand
TTCCGCGGCCGCCCGCGGGGCCGGACGGTTGATTGCAATCCCAGCCGTTGCACCACTCCCTCCATCCAGGCCTCACCGCCATACGGCCGGCCCCGCGCCGCCGAAAGCCGCACGGCTTCCAATTCCGCCTCGGTCTGCGCTTCGTTGACCAGCCGGCGCCAGTCCGCAGGAAGGGCCGCCGGCCCGGGATGCAGGCGCTTCCGGGCCTCGTCGCCGCCTGCCAAACGACAGGCTAAACTCGACCAGGGCCAGTCCTCGGCCCGGGGCGCCAAACCCGCCCGCAGCGGATTGCGCTCCACGTAGCGAAGCACGGTCAGAAGGTGCTCATCCTCCGCGACGGCGAACGCCTTGAAGCGGTTCTGATACACGTGGCCGCTGCCCGTGCTGTGGTGGTGCTGGTGCCAGCGAACCGAATGCGTCAGCGTCAGCCAGCGTAAAAACGACGTCAGTTCCCCGTCGGCGGTGGGCCACAGCACCACGTGCCAGTGCGTGGGCATGAGGCAGTAGCCCAGGACGCGGATCGGCCGTCGTTCCAAGGCCTCGTCGAAGACCCGCAGAAAGGCGGTATAATCCGCGGCTTTGCGAAACAGCTTGAGCCGGGCCGCCGCGCGGTTGAGCGCGTGGTAAACGTAGCCGCCCGGGGTTTGACGCGCGGCGCGTGGCATGGGGATAAGGCTAACCGCAATGGCGCAGCGGGTCAAGGAATATAGATGCGTCCCCTTTGTTTTCAAAAAAGGCGCAACTTCAAAAATCCGCTTGCATCCCGCCTCGGCGTCCCCGAGAATCGGCTTTCGACGGCGGGCCAACGTGGCACGGCGCCCGGACGGGGGCCGCAGCTTTGCCGCCGGTAGGTTGACGCCCTGTCGGCGGTCCGGCAGGCGACTTTGACGTACGGCAGGAGGAAAAAGCCCATGCGATTGAGCAGGTTGTCGGGCGGTTTGGTTTTGGTGATGCTCCTGGCGGTCGGGTGCGGTCCGGCAAAGCCTTCCGGCGGGGAATCGGCCGGCCAGTCCCAGGGCGACCGCGCCGCGGACAAGGGCGGCGGCAAGGCCCTGTCCCGGGAGGAGGCCAAGGCGGCGGCGGCCCTGGAGTTGCAAAAAGAACTCGCCGCCATCGACACCGCCCAGATCTTGGAGCGGGACGACATCGAGGCACGCACCAGACAGACCATCGTCGAGGCCGAATCCCGGCTCAAGGATTTTAGTGGCGGCCGGTCCGCCCTGTACGACCGGGCTCAACAGGAGGCCGAATTCACCATCAAGCAAGCCCAGGCCAGCGCTCAGCAGGAGATCCAGGAGAAGGCCGCCGGATGGGACGCCAAGCGCGCCGAAGCCCAGCGCCGCTTCGCCGAAAAGTGGGGCGACAGCCAGGACGGCAAGCACCAGCCATGAGAAGAAAAGAGCGCCATGCTCCAATGAGATGAGCGGCAATGTGCGGACGATGCACGCCACCGTCTCACAACGGCTTTATGTAAGAGTCTGAGAGTACCGTACTCGCCTTCACGAGCCTGCCTCTCTCGTTGGTTCGATCACCTTGTCGCCATACTGGTGTATCAGGGGAGCGACCCCACGGCGCCGTATCAGGCGTTGGTGATCCGAGAGAGCGCCAAGCTTTTCCTAGGGTTCACCCCTTGGGGACATAAGGCGTTCTCGGCTCGCGATCCGGGTGCGGTGGAGGTCTACTCCCCTGACTCTTCCGATTGTACCGCGCCGACCCCCAGGCGCGCCAACACGATCGGCAGGATGTCGCCCAGCAACTGAGGACCGCGCCGCCGACCTTCCTGAATCTTGCGCAACTCGTCGGCGAGCGGCCTGGCCTCGGCCGCGTGTTGGCGCGGCGGCACTTGCCCGACGGCGGCTTGCAGGTCGCGCAGCACGTCGGCCATGCCCGTGTCGTGTTGGCGATGGAACGCTGTCAGCTTGTCGAGGATGTAGTGGCGACCCTGCATGCTTGGGTGGCGGAACACCTGCCGGCCGGCGACCATCTGGAAGGCGATGCGACAAAAACGCAAGGCGACCTTGACGTGTGTGTGCCGTGGGTCCTTGCCTTGAGCCGTCCACTGGGTCGCCAACGCCTGGAAGTGGTGGTTGCAGAGGATGAGGTTGTCGGCGATTCCGAGGATGGCGTCGCGGAGGGAACGATTGCAGTTGCGCACCAGAGGGCCGTTGGCTTTGTCCACTTGGTCGCTCTGGTATCGGGATGGTCGCAGACCGGCGCGGCCGGTGACAGCCTTGGGGTTGGCGTAGTGCTCGATGGGTCCCATCTCGCCGGCGAAGTCGGCGGCGCTGACGACGTTGACGCCGGGGAAGGAGAGCAGCAGCAGGTAGGGCGTCTGCGCCAGCCGACCGGCGATCTCGCGTTCCAGGGCCTGGATTTCCAGGGTTTTTCGCTGGCGGTCGTCGTACAAGGCGAGGGCGATGCGGAGGTGCTGCCCGGCGGCCACGTCGCCGGGAGCGGCCTGTTCGGCCCAGTCGAGGACGGTCTGGACGGTGCGTTGCTGGAAGCGGAGGCCGGCCTGGCGGAGGGAATGACATAGGGTTGTCAGTCCGGCGTCGCGCAGCAGGGCGGCCGTGGGGAAGCGTTGGAGCAGATGCCAAGGGATGGGACTTTCCCAGAGTTTGTCGAAGCAGGCGGCGTAGCCGGGCAAGGCGGCTTCGAGGTGGTCGCGAATCTGGCAGTTGAGGGCGGCGCCTTTGGGGACGAGGTCGCGGCGATGGCGGATGACGAGTTGCAGAGTGGTCCAGGCCTCGTCGCGCGTCGCCTCGAGCAGCGCGCAGCCGGTGACGGTGGCGCGGTGGATGGCGGCCAGGTCGGTGTCGTCGGTCTTGTTGCCGGGATCGACGGGCTGGCGATAGTGCTTGGTGACGAAGGGGTGCAGGATGCGCGTCTCGAAGCCGGCGGCGGCGAAGGCGCGCTGTACGATGCGATGATATCGTCCGGTGCGTTCGATGGCGACGAGGCCATCGCGGAGTTGGTGGATGGCAAATGCTTGTCGGATGCGGGCGACGGCGTCGTCGAGGTCGGGTCGGTTGTGGGCGACGGTGGTGGGCGGAACGAGGACGCGGCCGTAGAAGTCGGCGAGGAGGAACTTGGAGCGGGCCTTGGCGCAGTCAAAGCAGACGACACCGAAGCGTTCGGGTCCGACCTGCTGGACGCGCGGATGCAGCACGCCACGGGGCTTGCCAACGCAAGCGGAGGGACGGCGTGAGGACCTGGGACGGCGGGTGCGCGAGCTGGTCATGAGAGGAGCCTCCAAGAAACGGGACATGGCTCATCTCATTCTTGCGGCTGACAGTCCGGAGTGGTTCTTTTGTCAAAAAAACCAACATACCAGGGGACTGGCACGTTTATTGATCTCATTTGTGACTGATAAACGTGCCCGTCCCCTTTTCCGTCTCAACTGGTTCGCCCCGAGAGTCCTTCTTGTGCAAGAATGGCACGGCGGATCAGCTACCTTTGACCTCTTCTGTTTCGATAGACCGCGCCTGAGTCAAACACTTCTTCAGAAACGTCACCAACCAGTCCATCTGGACCGATTCGAGGTTCAGGTCCGCACTACGTCCCCAGCGATTCCGGCCCGGAATCCAGGTCTCTTGCCAGACCTCTCCGACGCCCAAGCGAGCCGCCGCACTGGGATCGATTCGGCGCATGGTGAGAAACCAAAGTTTGTTCGGTTCCTTGAAACTGACGGAAACGTAGTATTTCTCGTCGAGCTTCACGCCCAGATACTCCTTCCCACGTGATTTCTTGGCGGTCAAGTTGCACGCACTTGCGGCGACGGTCAGCATGTCCTGCACCTTCTCCAGCGATGCCAGGCTTTCAACGACGGAGGGTATATTCGCACGACGATCGTTAGGCGATTTCGGGGTGCCGCCTTCCCCCTCCTTCTTTTCTGATTTGCTGCGGCCGGCGATAACCACCGTGATAACGGCGCCAGCGACCGTGCCCACGGCTCCGATTAGCGCTGCGATTATAGTCGCATCCACGGCAGACCCTCTTTGTCGCCGAACTGGTGGTTGTCCTGACCGGCTCGGTCAGGCCATTTCGAGTCCCGGTTGGCCGATTTCGGGTGCCGGTCAGGCGATTACCAGCGCCAGTTGGCCAATTTCACTGACGCGCGTCAGGAACCCCATCGAGTCAATCACTGCCTTTCGCCGCCGTCAAGACCCCGAAAACGATTCGTTCTTTATATTCTTGCTTCAGCGTCGATAGGCATGTACTATCGTACACGTTCCCACCTGCCACGGTTTGTGGAGGAGCATCATGGCCCTCGCGACGCCGGCCTCCCGCCGCTGCTTCGCTTCCGCCCTCATATTCCCTCATCGGCGTCCATTCTCCCCTGCCCAGACGCCCCTCCGCATGGTACGAATGCTGTCTTCCGCCGCCGTCCGTCGCCCGGCGCCCCGTCGAGGTCCGGCCATGACGCCCTATATCCAGCCCGTCGTTCGCTTCGACCAGGTTCGAGCGGTGCCCATCCGCTGGCTGTGGGAACCGTACCTGGCCCGCGGCAAGCTCGCCGTCCTCGACGGCGATGTCGGAGTTGGAAAGTCGTTTTTCGCCGTCGATCTCGCCGCCCGGCTTCCGCGCCGGGGGCGCAAGATCGATTCTGCGGCGACGCCGGAAGGCGCCGGGAAGCGCCGGTGAGCGTCAGGCCGCCGCACCCCCCGCGCGCAGCGTGGCGGTCTGACGGTCTGACCTTTGGAGCGCGGCGGAAATCTCTGGCGTTCCCCGGCCGAGCGGATATGCTCAACTACGGGTATCCCTTGCACCCGATTGCGTGGAGACGGTTATGAAACGGGCGCTGCTGGCGGGGTGGGCGGCCTGGGCCGTGCTGATCGCGGCGCCGGCCGCGAGGGCCGTGGACCAGGAGGCCGTCAATCGGGCCATCGAAGCCGGCGTGCAGTACCTCCACGGCGGCGAATCGCTGGACGCCAATCCGACGGGGTCCAAGACGCAGCCCGACGGCGTCGCGGCGCTGATCGGCCTGACCCTGCTGGAATGCGACGCCAAACCCGACGATCCCGTCCTCCGCAAGTGCCTCCAAAAGGTCCGGGATGACGCCGTCGCCATGCATGAGACCTATTCGCTCTCCCTTTGCATCGTTTTCCTCGACCGTCTCGGCGACCCGGCCGACGAACCGCTCATCCAGTCGATGGCCGTGCGCCTCCTGGGCGGTCAGAGCGCCAACGGCGGCTGGACCTACACCTGTCCCGCCATCCCCGAGTCCGAGGTCCGCCGGCTCACCGACCTCATCCAGCATCCCGACCAGGTCGTCACGCCGGACAAGAAGGACCCCGACGCCAAGCCGGGCAAGCTGACCGTCAAGGACCTGCCCAAGGAAATCCAGGACCAGCTGGCCCATCTGAATTCGCTGCCCGCGCCGCCGGTGGACACGGACCAGTTGGGCATGCCCGACAATTCCAACACGCAGTTCGGCGCGCTGGGCCTGTGGGTGGCGCGCCGGCACGGTATGCCGGTGGATAAGGCGCTGGAGCGCCTCGATCATCGCTTCCGGACCACGCAGCACGCCGACGGCGGTTGGGGCTACGTCAGCATGGGCGGACCGGGCAACCCGCCGGGGCCGGGAGCCGGCCAAATACCGGGGCCGGGGCTGGGGCCGGCGGCGCCGGGCGGCGTCATGGGCGGCTCCACCGCGACGATGACTTGCGCTGGCGTCATGTGCCTGGCCGTGGCGCGCGGGCCGAAGGCGGAGGCGGCCGTGGCCAACGGCAAGACGCTTGAGCTGAGCAGCGATGCCGTCCTCAAGAGCGGCCTGGCGGCGCTGGGCACGGCCGTCGGCGCTCCGGTCGGCAAGGACGGCAAGCCGGCGTCGGCGGGCGGCAAGACGTTCTATTTCTTGTGGTCGCTGGAGCGCGTGGGCGTGATTCTCGACCAGGACAAGATCGGCGGCCACGACTGGTACGACTGGGGCGCGGAAATCCTGGTCGCCAACCAGAACCCGGACGGTGCCTGGCGCGGCGATTATCCGCCCGCCGTGGACACCTGCTTTGCGCTCTTGTTTTTGAAGCGGGCCAACGTGGCGCGCGATTTGACCTCGCTGCTCAAGGGCAAGACCGACCTGGGCGTGGTGACGCTCAAGGGCGACCCCAACGCCGGCAATCCGCTCAAGGGCGTGGAGCCGCCTCCCGGCAAGCCCAAACCGGACGACCCCGTGGTGACGCCGGTGAAGCCTCCTGCGGCTGGGGAGACGGAAGGGGCTCGCATGGCGCGGGAGCTGGCGCAGGCGTCGGCGGATCGTCGGGACGAATTGCTTCAGCAGTACAAGGAGGGCAAGGGAGTGGTCTACACGGAGGCGTTGGCCGGCGCCATCCCACAACTCGGCGGCGAGGACAAGCGCAAGGCTCGGGAGGCGTTGGCGGAGCGTCTGACTCGGATGAAGGCGGAGGTGCTGTCGCGTTATTTCCAGGATGGGGACGGGGAGATACGCCGTGCGGCGGCGTTGGCGTCGGCGATGAAGGGGGCGAAA
>DATKHW010000104.1:0-4446 GCA_035546275.1 Gemmataceae bacterium | reverse complement strand
CTCCCCTTCTCCCCTTCTCCCTTTCTCCCCTTCATTCCTCCACCTCCTCCTCCGGCCGGAGCAGCACCGGCGACAGCGACCGCTTGACTGCCTTGTGCATCAGGTCCAGCGGCGCCGGCCGACCTGTGAAGAGCTGGAACTGCAACGCCGCCTGACGCACGAACAGCTGCACGCCCGTAATCACATGGCAACCGCGGTCGCGCGCTTCCTTGACCAGAAGCGTCGTTTCTGGAGTGTAAATCGCGTCAAAAACGGTCATGCCGGGTTTGAGGAAGCTGGGGTGGACCGGCATTTCGTCGAGGTTCGGGTGCATGCCGACCGACGTGCAGTTGACGAGGATGTCGCAGATGACGCTGTGGCGGGCGGCCCAATCGATGTTTCGGCAACCGACTTCTTCGGCCAAGGTCAGGCCGCGCTCCGGCGTGCGGTTCGTGATCGTCACCAGCGCTCCTTCGTGACGGAGCGCGTGAATCACGGCCCGCGCCACGCCGCCGGCGCCCAGAACCAGGACGGTCTTGTCATGGACCGGCGAGCTGCCGAGAAAATCCATCGGCCGGCCTCGCGGCGTCTCCATCACGCCTTCCGCATGGGGCGACGGTTCCGTCTGCTGCTCCCGGCTGCGGTAATGGACCGTCAGCGCGTCCAGGAAGCCCTGGTAATCGGTGTTGTATGCGTGCAGGCCGTCCGTCTCGCGGACCAGCGTGTTGGCCGCCTGCGTCTCGATCACCGCTTCGTCCTGGTGATTGGCCGCCGCGACCACCGCCTCCTTGTGCGGTATCGTTACGCTGTAACCGCGCACCGGGATCGCCTCGAAATCCTTGAGGAACGTTGTCAGCTCGGGGCGTGGCACGCGGAACGGCACATAGACGCAGTTGAGGCCGGCCGAGCGAAACGCCTGGTTGTGAATCAGCGGGCTGAGGCTATGGCCGATCGGATCGCCGATGACGCCGTACACCTTGGTGTCCGCGTCGATCTTGTCGTAGTGGTAGACGTGCTGCAACTCGGTGAACGACGGCATTCCGGGGGCGATGCCGCGTTCCTTGTTGAAGGCGGCGTAGGTGAACGGGGCGCCGTACTTGGCGGCGAGGATGCGCGTGCAAAACCCCATGTCGCCCATGGCGATGCCGACGGTCGGCTTGCCCGGCTTGTCCATCAGGGCCAGAACGCGCAGGCTGTCCGTCGGTTGCTGGGCGCGCACGGCGACCTTTATGACGTCGGCGTCCTGCAGGCACATGCGTTTGTGGATGTCTTCGAGGTCGGCCGGCGTCTCGCGCATGTTGTGGTAGCTGACGATGCGGCGGACCTTGCCGAAGCGCGGGATGACGTCGGCGACGTCGGTTTCGAGATCGACCCAATCGAAGCCGCCGACCACCGCCTGGCGCAGCAGCATCCGCCGGGCTTCTTCGGGGCCGCTCCAGCGGCCGCCGTCCACCGGCCGGCGCACCGTGGCGACAAGGGGGCAGGGCTTGTCGGCGAGGAGCCGCTTGAAATCGGGGGCTTTGGCGAGGAAATCGAGGCGCACTTCGATCAATCGTGCGCCGCGTTTGGCGGCTTCCTGGATCTCCGCCATCACCATCTTGTGACGGGTGCGGCCGATCACGACGCAAATGCGGTCCACGTCGATCATGCGCTTCGCTCCGGACGGGAACGCAGTCACTCTACCGCCCGGCGGGAAGAGTCGCAAGACGGGCGTGGACGGGAAGGGAGAAGGCGCCGATCCCTCGCATCCGAAGAGTTTTCGGAAGCGAGGGTCCGGCGGGCCTTGGCGCTGTGAAAAGTTGGCTTATTCCGGATATAACGCCGTACTCAAGTAGCGTTCTCCCAGGTCCGGCAAGACGACCACGATCAGCTTGCCCGCACAGTCCGGCCGATGCGCCACCTGCAGCGCGGCATGGACGGCGGCGCCGGAGCTGATGCCGGCCAGAATGCCTTCTTCTCGCGCCAGCAGCCGGCCCATTTTGAAGGCGTCGTCGTCGTTCACCAGGATCACCTCGTCGATGATCTTGGTGTTCAGCACGGTAGGGATGAAGCCGGCGCCGAGCCCTTGAATCTTGTGCCGACCGGGTTTCAGCTCCTCGCCGCGCATCTTCTGGGTGATTACCGGGCTGGCCGTCGGTTCCACGGCGATCGCCTTAAACGACGGTTTTCGCGGCTTGATAACCTCACTGACGCCGGTGATGGTGCCGCCGGTGCCGACGCCTGAAATCAGAATGTCCACTTTGCCGTCGCTGTCGCGCCATATTTCCTCGGCCGTCAGTTTCCGGTGGATTTCAGGATTGGCCGGGTTGTCGAACTGCTGCGGCATGAACGAGTTCGGCGTGCTCCGCACCAACTCGTTGGCTTTTTCGATGGCTCCCTTCATGCCTTGCTCGCCCGGCGTCAGCACCACGTCGGCCCCGAACGCCTTGAGCAGGCGCCGCCTTTCCAGACTCATGGTGTCCGGCATGGTGACGACGAGCTTGTAGCCGCGGGCGGCGCATGTAAAGGCCAGGCCGATGCCCGTGTTTCCGCTGGTCGGCTCGATGACCGTGCAGCCGGGCTTGAGCTTGCCGTCGCGCTCGGCCGCCGAAATCATCGAAACGCCGATGCGGTCCTTAACTGACCAAAGCGGATTGAAATTCTCCAGCTTGGCGGCCACCGTCGCCTTGGCGTCGCCGACCACCCGGCGGAGGCGGACCAGCGGCGTGGCGCCGATGGTTTGAGTGATGTCGTCGTAAATCCGGCCGCGGAACGCCGGTTGCTGGCTCATGTGGGGTCTCCTTGTCCTGGTCGGTGGAAGAGAGAACGCTGCGTTCGCCGGACCGCGAATCGTTAGCGAGGTTATCATAGTGGCCGGCCGGGCCGGTGCAAGAGAACGGGTGGGCCGGCGGACCTGTCGCCGGCGGCACAAGACGAAGGGGAAAGCGTGGACTACAATGAGCGCGATGGAAGCCGACTCGCTGGAACAACTGCGCGCCATCGCCGACCAGATGCGGCTGCTCCGAGCCGCACCGGGCGCGTCCGTCTTCTATGAACTCATGTCCGATTCGCTGGTCTGGAGCGACGAGATTCCCGACCTGGAAACCGGCGACGTGCGCGCGTTCCACTGCCTGCGATACGTGTTCCGCTATCGCACCACGCTGATCCTGGGCAAGCCGGACACGCGCTACAGCGACTTTTGGGAGGAGGCGCGGAGTCTTTTCCCGGATTGGCCGGGTTTCGAGGGGCGGCGGCAGTCGGTGGAGTTGCGGCCGGTGTACGAGCGCTTCGTAGAGCAGGCGCGCGCGGACATCCGGGAGCTGTTTCCGGAGCGGATTCCCTAACAGTACGGCCAAGCCTGAAATGTCGGCCCAGGCCCGGGAAGACGGCGGCGCGACCCCAGGGCCGGGGCACGACTTTTCGCAGGTTATAGCGAGTCAATGCAGACCTTTACCTGGTCGATGGCGTCGTTGATAGAATCGATCGCCTTGGCCTTGTGGCCCTTGAAAGTGTAATCGGCGTTTTTCAGCTCCTCGCGGGCGTCTCGCAGGGCGTCCAGTGCGTGATGCAGCTTCGGGTAATCGGCCGCCGAAGCGTTCGACGGCAACAGCGCCGTGGCGGCAAGGGCGGCGAGGCCCGCGGCGCCGACGGTCCCCAGCGCAGCGCGCCGGGTCGGGTTCTTCTTCATCCAGCTCTCCTTTGAGAATAGGTAATTGGGCGAATTGAATACGCGCAGACATTGGAACCGGTCACTTTGCCGGTTGCAAGAAAAAACTAGAAAGATTTGGCTTTCGGGATGGGCGCCTTTGAGGGGACGGCGACGCGAAGCGGAACCAGCCCAGGAGAGCCGTACGGCGTCGTCCTGGGCCGGCGATCGCCTGAATCAGCCGTTATCGAGGCAGGCCTTCAGGTCGTCGATGGCGGCCTGAATGTCGGCGATGGCCGCCTTTTTCTTGCCGCCGAAGTCGCTCGCGGCGTTGACCAGTTCTTCCTTGGCCGCACGCAACTCTTCGAGGGCGGCCTTGATGTGCGGATACTTCTCCGCGGCTGCCGCCTTAGACGGCAGCAGCGCCGCCGCTCCCAACGCGGCCAGCCCCGCGGTCCCGACGGCCCCCAGCGCCGCGCGCCGGGTCAGATTGTCCTTCATGCTGTTCTCCTTGACCTGGAAGTGTGTTTTGGGCGACCTGGCAACGCCTGGCTATTGAACCCCACCCATCAACCAGTGTCCAGCAAAAAAACGGAAAAACAGGCGTTTTCTTCGCCCCTTCACTTCCCTCAGCGGCCGCCCATGCACGAAGACGACAAAAAAAGGGCGGGCCGTTCTGCCCGCCCCGTCGTCATTTCAGCTCGACCGACCAGTACGCGTTGTCGATGAACGTTCGCCACGACTGGTACTTGCTGTGGCTCATCCGCAAGTTGAGCAGTGGACTCCGCTTGGGCTTCTCCGGCTTACGGATGAGATGCAGATGGGCTTCTTTGGGGGTGCGG
>DATKHW010000103.1:0-2261 GCA_035546275.1 Gemmataceae bacterium | reverse complement strand
GGGAACAAATACACGGCGGGCGGACGCCGCGCCGCTCGCCGGCCGAACCACCTGGCGCGACCGCCTCCGTCCGCTGCACCGCGCCCTGCCGACCGACCTGCAGCACGCCAGCCGCGAGGGCTTCAGCGCCTTGCGGTATCTGGCAAGATTCCTGTTCCGTTCCTGCCGCACGTCGCTGACGAACCTCGGCCGCAGCCTCGGGCGCGCGGCCGCCCGCCTGGTGCTGCGGCGCAAGGACCGTCTGCTCTTCCGCGACGGCGACGTGCTGTTCGTCCCCGGCGCCAGCTGGGACGATTACGGCGCCTTCGATGCGCTGGCCCGCATCAAGGAGAAGCTGCGGCTGTCGGTCGTGCCCATTGTTTACGACGTGATTCCCGCCAAGTTGCCGCAGGTGTGCCAGCCGCTGCTGCCGAAATTGTTCGACCCGTGGATTCGCAAGCTGCTGGCCCAGTCCGACCTGATCCTGACCATCTCGCGCTACTCGCGCGGCGACTTGCTCAGTCTGGCCGAGGAGCTGGGCGTCCCCGCGCCGCCCGTCGAGGTGATCCGCCTGGGCGACTCCCCGGCCGGCTTCGACCGCGCCGCCCGCCCGGCGGCCCTGCCGCCCGAGGTCGAGACGTTCGCGCTCTGTGTGGGGACTTTTGAGGTCCGCAAAAACCACTGGCTGCTGTATCACGTCTGGCGCCGGCTGATCGAGCAGCACGGCGAGCGCACGCCGCCGCTGGTTTTGGCCGGCCGGATGGGCTGGGCCGTCAAGGACCTGCTGCAGCAGATCCAGACTGACCCCCGGGTGCGCGACCGCATCGTGATCCTGTTCGACGTGACGGACGAGGAGCTGTCGTGGCTCTACCGCACCTGTCTTTTCACCCTATACCCCTCTTTTTACGAGGGATGGGGCCTGCCCGTGGCGGAGAGCCTGGCGCACGGCAAGCACTGCATTTGTTCGAACGCCACGTCGGTGCCGGAAGTCGGCGGCGATTTGGTGGACTACCACGATCCGCTGGACGGGATGCGCTGCATCGAGCTGGCGCAGCGCGCGCTGTTCGAGCCGGGTTACCGGGAGGCCCGCGAGAATCGCATCCGCCGGGAATTCCGCGCCGCGACCTGGGACGAATGCACCGCGCGGATCGTGCCCCTGATGGAGCAGAAGTTGGGCGTGCGGCTGACCGGCGTGGCGCCGGCGGCTTCCGCGGAGGCGGCGTGAGCGCTTTGCTCCAAGGTGCAGTTGCTCGCGCTCAACCTACGAAGCCTTGAACGATTCCATTGTCTCAACCACCCTCTCACGGCTCCGAAGAAACGCAGCGATGACGTTGGGATCGTATTGCCGCCCCTGTTGCTTTTCGAGTTCGGCGAACGCCTCCTCGACGGGCATTCCTTTGCGGTACGGCGTGTCAATGACCATCGCGTCGAAGCCCTCGGCCACGGCCACAATGCGGGCCGCCAGAGGGATGTCTTCGCCGGCGAGGCCGTCGGGGTAGCCGTGGCCGTCCCAGCGTTCGTGATGCCAACGCACGATCGCGACGGCGGGCCGCAGGTCGGGCACAAGCTCGACGATCTTGGCCCCTACAGTGGTGTGCGTCTTCATGACATCGAATTCTTCGGGCGTCAACGGACCGGGCTTTCGCAAGATGGCGTCGGCGACGCCGATCTTCCCGAGGTCGTGCAACGGGGCGCCGTAACCGATCACCGCCAGGTCCTCCCTGGACAGGCGGAGCTGCTGGCCGAGATGGAACGCGAAGCGGGCGACGCGCTGGGAGTGACGGCCCGTGTACGCGTCGCGCAAGCAGATCGCCTTGGCCAGATTTTCCACCGTGGAAAGAAACAACTCGCGCTGCTTCGTCAGGTTTTTTTCAAACGTGGCAAGCAACGACTCGTATTGCGTCGGCATGGTCTATACCATTGGCCAAGGTGGGTGTTTGGGCAAGTCGAACGAACAAGTATAGTGCGCTTCGTTAGGAGGAGAGAAAAGATGATATAGCAGATGTGTATTGGATTTGCCGCTTTACTCGTCGTCCGTCTTCCATTGCTCCAGATCATCCACCGGGCGCGGAAGTCTGCCTTCGAGCCACTCGACGCACTTGTCGGGCGTGAAGGAAGGCTCTGTCGACTCGACGACCCAGGACAAAAACTCGACGCCGCCGTTCATATACGGAGGCGGGGACACGGGCATGAAAACGGTCGGCAATCGCTCCTCGATGGAGACGTAATTCAAAACGTGGCCAAGCTCCTGGACATGCCGCCAAGCCAAAGGGTGCGTCGTA
>DATKHW010000102.1:0-4050 GCA_035546275.1 Gemmataceae bacterium | reverse complement strand
AATCCCGTCTCTCGATCGTGACAGGAATGGAATCCTGTCCCACAAACCACCGGACCCCAGGAACCGACCATGTTCTATCCTCTGAATCGCCGAATGATGACGCGCCGCCAGGCCCTCGGCGCCGGCCTGCTCGGCACGATCGGCCTAGCCCTGTCGCCGACCGTGCAACGTCTTCTCGCCGCTGACGGCCCAACCCGCCGCGCCAAGGCCTGCATACTCATCTGGCTCAATGGCGGCCCGAGCCATCTCGACACGTTCGATCCCAAGCCCGACGCTCCCGACGACTACCGCGGCCCCGTCCAGGCCGTCGAAACGGCCGCGGCGGGCGTTCGGCTCAGCAGCTACTTTCCCAAACTGGGACGCGAGGCCAAGAATTTCGCGCTCCTCCGCTCCATCACGTCCAAGGAAGCGGACCACGACCGGGCCAATTTCTACATCCACACCGGCAACCTGCGCAGCGAGACGGTGGATTATCCCGGCCTCGGCGCCGTGGTGGCGCGGACCTGGTCGGATGAGAAGGACGATCTGCCCAATTTCGTATCCATGAACGGCGGCAACGGCGGCGACGGCGGCTTTTTCGGCGTCGAGTTTTCGCCGCACCTCATCGACGATCTCGCCAACCCCATTGAAAACATCGCGCTGCCGGACGGCGTGGATGAGGACCGGCTGAAGCGGCGGGTCAACGGACTCGACGCCCTCAATCGCAGCTTCGGCCGCACCGACCCGGCCCGCGTCGCCGACCATGAGCGCTTTCAAGCCAAGGCCCAGCGGCTGCGGACCAGCCCCGCGCTCAAAGCGTTCGACCTCAAAGCGGAGAAGAAGGAGACGATCGACGCTTACGGCGCCGGACCCGACGACGCGGTGTTCCCGAAGTCATGCCTGATGGCTCGCCGGCTGATCGAGAACGGCGTCAAGTTCGTGGAGGTGACGCTGGACGGATGGGATTCGCACGCCGACAACTTCAACGCCGTCAGCGGCCTGGCCCAGGTGCTCGACCCGACGCTGTCGGCCCTGCTGCACGACCTGAGCGACCGCGGCTTGCTGAACGACACGCTGGTGCTGTGCATGGGCGAGTTCGGCCGGACGCCGAAGATCAACGGCCAAACCGGGCGCGACCACTGGTCGGAGGCGTTCAGCGTGCTGCTGGCCGGCGGCGGCGTGAAGGGCGGCCAGGTCATCGGCGCGACCGACGACAAGGGCGAACAGGTGAAGGATCGGCCCGTGACGATTCCGGATTATTTCGCCACGCTGCTGACAGCGCTGGGCGTCGATCCAGCGAAGCAGTATCGCACGCCGGGCGGCCGGCCGATCAAGCTGGCCGATAAGGGGAAGGTGACGACGGAGCTGTTTTCGTGAAGCCGGCGGTATAAACCCGCCGGCTCGCCTGGAATGGATTGAAAACGACAGCGGTGAAATCCGCACGTTACGGCTCGTCGATCAGCAAGCTGCTTCGCGGCGCCCAGCCGATCTCGCCGCCCGACAGCTCGATCTGCACCCAGCCGTCGTCGCGCTGGAACAGCCGTCGCGCCTCGACGCCCTTGTTTAGGGGCGTCTCGTAGCGCGGCGGATAAGTCACGCCGTCGCCCTTGCGCAGAATCACGCCGTCTTCGGCCGCCACGACGAGCGGCTGTTCCCGCTCGCCGCGCTCGGACGCCGTCGCCGTCACAGCCGAGGCGGTAAGCCCAGCCGCCATGAACCCAGCGAGAACGGCGATCGCGAGCACCCCGCCGCGCCGCGTCATCAGCCATCGGGTCAAGAGGAAACAGGCAGCGATGTAGCCGAGTGCGGCCCCGGCGAAGAGCCATTCGGAACCGATGCGCGGCAGCCACGGCGGCCGATGGTCGTCCGGCGGCCGGCCGAAGCCGGTTTCCGTGGTGTAATTCACGCGCTTCCGCGCTTCGTCGAGGCCGGCCTGGAGATCGGCGTCGGCCGGCGCCAGGCGGAGTCCACGGCGGTAGGAGAGGACGGCCCGCGGCAAGTCGTCGGCCAGGAGGCTGGCGTTGCCGAGGTTGCGGTATAGCTGCGGATTGTCGGCGCCTCGACGGCGCAGCTCGTCGAACCAGTCGGCGGCAATGCGGAAATGGGGCACGGCCTTGGCGCGGTCGCTGCGCTGCTCCACGCCGAGCCGGAATTCCTCTTCCGCGCGTTGAGCGATCTCGAAATTAGATAAATTGCGCGGCACGGCGTCGCCGGGGGGTGCCGTCGCCGCAAGCATCAGGAGCGCGACGCAGACCACGATTCCGCCTCCACGGCCAGGATGAAACGAGCGGCCTCGGCCGGCAAATCCTTCTCCCCTTCTCCCCTTCTCCCCTTCTCCCTTTCTCCCGCTCTCCCCTTCTCTTTCTCCAGCGGGGCAAAGCGGGCGGCGTCGCAGTCGCGGAAGAGGGCGGCCGCCTGCTCCGCCAGGGCCGCCGAGCAACCGGCGCGCGCGAGGCAGTCCGCCGCCTCGGCCGGCGTCGGTTCCTCGGCGGGCGCGTCGAATCGGCTGCGCAAGTAATCGGCCGTCACGACCGCAGCGCGCGCCGCCCGCTGGATCGGCGGCAATCGGCCGGCCGCATGAAGCGCTTGCAGGGCGCGGCGCGCCGCCAGGCTGCGCCGCTGGCGAGCAAGGCGGGCGGCGTCCGGCCGCCAGCGTCGCCAACCGAGATACCACGCCAGGCACAGCAACGGCGGCGCCGACGCCAGCGTTCCGATTGTCCACGGACCGGGCGCCGGCCATCGGCCCTGCGCCGCTGTCACGGACGGGCCTGTCGCACAGGAGAAAAGGACCTCCGGCCCCACCACGGGAACGACGTAAGCGACGGGCGGCGCCACAGTCAAGCGAATCGGATCGGTGTAGGCGACCTGAAAGCCCTTTCGCGGATATTCAATCTTCGGGTTATAGAAGACGAAAGGAATGCCGGGCACGGAAGCGACGGCTTCGCTTTTCGGATGCAACCGATATACGAATTCCCAGTTGCGCGGGCCGGGTCGGCGCTCGCCGCCGTCGATCTCCTCGAAGGTGAAGCGGTCCTGGAACGACGGCAGCGCGCGCAGGTCGATGCGCCGCGGCGGCCGGTGGACGTCGTCGCGGGCCTCGACGTGCAGCGTGAGGGTGATGGGTTTTTGCGCCTCCAGCGTCGTCGGTTGGGCGTCCGCCCAAACGCGGAAATCGCCGCTCGCTTCGCTGAACGGCAAATCGGCCGGCCGACCGACGGTGGGTATGTCGTCGGCGTCCTCTGCGCGCACCCCGGACGAGAGAAGCAGAGCCAGCGGCAGCAGAAGCCATCGCATTCGGGGTGCGGGCATGGTCCGGGCGGCGTCCCAGGCGAGACGAAACGGCGGCGACCGCTTCATCTTAGCAGGGCCGGACGCGGTTCGCCCGTGCAATCCCTGCGGTCTGCGCCGACAGTGCGGGGACGGAACCCGCTTTTCGAGGCGGCCTGTGCGCTTTCCGCCTTGCAGTCGCCCCGTCGGGTCGCACAATTCCCAGACGGCCGGGTCTGCACGATCCGGCGCGGAAGGAAGCCCCAACATAGAAAGGAGCATCGATGTTGCGATGGATTCCGGCCTGCCTCGCGGCGGGCCTTTTGCTTGCGCCCGCGGTGCGCGCCGATGAGCCGGTCGGTCCGCCGAAGGACTTGCCGCCGACGGCCACGGAAATTCTTCCTCCGGCGGCGGCGCCCGAAGCGTGCGCGTCGGGAAGGACGATTTCCCAGCCGTTCTTCATCCTGCAGGAAATCCAGGCGGCGACGACGCTGCCGGCGATGCGCCTGCGCGACGAGGTCGTCGGCCCCCAGCCCGGCGGCCCGGTGCTGGACTATATTGAACAGCGGCAGACCATCACGGTTATCGAGCTGGTGGCGCACGAGACGACGCAGCAAGTCACCTGCATGACGAGCCAGCCGGTGACGACCGTAGATTCCTGCGGGAAATGCTGCACCGTTTATCAGCAGGTTCCAACGGTCAAGGACGTGACCATTAAGGTATTTGAACCCAAGAGCGTTCAAAAGGAGGTTGTGGTCCGCGTGCCGGTGCTTAAGCCGGGACCGGAGCTGGAAGTGCGACGCC
>DATKHW010000101.1:0-2867 GCA_035546275.1 Gemmataceae bacterium | reverse complement strand
GAGCCGGCCCGAACATCTGCACAGCCTGGGGTAGGTGCTTGATCGTCACCTTGGTGATGAGGACCGTAGCCGGCTTGCAGATTAGGTTGGGCGCGACCACGGCCAGCAGGTTCGTGTGCCCGTGCGACTGGTTCGCCAGCGCGTTGGCGAAGGCGGCGCCTACGGGCCCGTCCTTCGACCCGATCAGCAGGTCAATGTGAGCGATTTCGTTGCCGTCGCCGACCAGCGCTTCGCCGATGAACATCGACATCTCTTGTCTCCTCGTGGATGGTGCGTCCGCTTGCCTACGATGTGAAGGAGTTTATATGACGCGAGCGGCCCAGGTGAAAGGGAAAAGCAGATGGCGCGCCGATCGCCTGCTTTCTACTTGCACGGCCGCGGCCGCGCGCGATAGAAACGAACCATGCAGCGCCGAAACCGATTCCTGTCGCGTCGTCTCTTCCTGGCAGGCCTTGGCGGCCTGGCCGCGTCGGCGGCGGGAGTCGCCACTCTGCCGTGGTGGATGCCGTCGTGGTTCGCCAAGGGACGTCGCCGGCCGACGGGGCCGCTGCAGTATCTGCCGCATCGCAGCGACGCGCCGCTGGGCGATTCCAGCGGCTACACCGCCGCCCTCGATTTCGTCGAACCCTGGCCGCCATACGCGGGCTTGGAACAGATCCGGCGCTCCTGGGAACGCGTGGGATACCGCAGCATCGAAAGCATCGATCAAGTTCTCGCCGCGGACAAGCAATTAAACGACGCCAAAATCCATCTGCTGTTTCGCAAAATCTTGCTTTGCACTTATGAGGCGGAGCCGATTCAGGCCTATGACATCCTGGCGGAGTTGCGAGACGCGTTGCAGGACGACCCCGATTTGCTGGCGGAGTGGCTGTACACGCTCGTCTATTACCAGGGCGTCGTTGCCCTGCGCCGCGGCGAAACCGAAAACTGCGTCAAATGCCGCGGCGCGTGCTCCTGCATCCTGCCGCTGGCGCCGTCCGCTTTTCACGCCAACCCCGCCGGCTCCCGCCTGGCCGTCCGGCATTTCAGCGAGCACCTCGCCCAGTTCCCCGACGACCTGGAAGTGCAGTGGCTGCTCAACGTGGCCCACATGACGCTCGGCGAATATCCCGACAAGGTCGATCCCAAAAACTTGATTTCGTTGGATCGGTACGACCAAACCGAATTCCCGATCGGCAAGTTCCGCGAGGTCGGCGCCGCCGCGGGAATCGACCGGCTCAACATGTCGGGCGGCGCGATCATGGACGATTTCGACGGCGACGGGTTCCTCGATCTCTTCGTCACCAGCCGGGACTTCACCGAATCGGTCGCTTTCTACCACAACAAGGGAGATGGGACGTTCGAGGACTGGACGGAGCGGGCCCGCTTGGGCGATCAGCTGGGCGGATTCAACTGCGTCCAGGCCGATTACAACAACGACGGTCATCTCGACATTTTCATCGTGCGCGGCGCCTGGCTTCCCTGGCCGGTGCGTCCCACCCTGCTGCACAACAACGGCGACGGGACCTTCACGGACGTCACCAAAGACGCGGGTTTGCTTGATCCGGTCAATTCGCCCTCGGCGACCTGGGCCGATTACGACAACGACGGCTTCCTTGATCTGTTCATCTGCTGCGAGCGTCAACCCAACCGTCTCTACCACAACCGAGGCGACGGCACATTCGAGGAAGTATCGGCTCGGGCAGGCTTTCGCTACGACGGCCGCTGCGCCAAGGGCGCGGCGTGGATCGACTATGACAACGATGGCTGGCCCGACCTATTCGTCTGCAACTCAGGCGGAGCGCCCTCGCAGCTGTTCCGCAACAACCGGAACGGAACCTTTACCGAAGTTACGGAAGCAATGGGGATCGACGGGCCGTTCCTCGGTTTTTCCTGCTGGGCCTGGGACTACGACAACGACGGTTGGCTCGATATCTTCGCGACCTCCTATGAGCGGACGTTGGAGGACGTGATCAAAGGCTTGCAGGGCCGGCCGCATGGTGCGAAGGACCGCAACAAGCTCTACCGCAACCTCGGCGGCAAGGGCTTTCAGGACGTAACCGAGGAAGTCGGTCTCAATACAGTTTTCGCCGCGATGGGGAGCAATTTCGGCGACCTCGACGGCGACGGCTGGCTCGACTTCTACCTCGGCACCGGTGAGCCAAACTTGGCCATGCTCGTCCCCAACCGCATGTTCAAGAACGTCGGCGGCAAGCGTTTCGCCGAGGTCACGTCGGCGTCCGGCACGGGGCATCTGCAAAAAGGACACGGCGTGGCCTGCGGCGATCTGCGGCGCACCGGCGACATCGACATTTTCATTCAGATGGGCGGCGTCGCCAACGGCGACAAGTACCACAATCTGCTCTTCCAGAATCCCGGCCACGGCAACAACTGGCTGACTGTGAAATTGATTGGCAAGAAGACGAACCGTTCGGCGATCGGCGCCCGCATCAAGGCGACGACCGCCGGCGACAATCCATTGACCGTCCACCGGCACGTCTCGTCCGGCAGCAGCTTTGGCGGCAATCCGCTGCAACAGACGATCGGCCTGGGCAAGGCAGATCGGCTAGCGGAACTGGAAATCCGCTGGCCCACCAGCGGCAGGACGCAGGTTTTCCGGGACATGGCCGTGAATCAGGCCATTGAGGTGACGGAGTTCACGGCGGACTACCGGCGACTCGACTGGAAACCAATCAGGCCGGCGCCATGAGCGCTCTTTTCGGCGCCGCTCGAAGGACCGCCGTCAGCTGGTCCAGCCGCGCCTCTTCCGCAGCCGTTTCGGCCGCGGCCGGCGCGAGGCCGCCAAATAACACGTGATAGAGCCGATCAACCAGGACATCGGGCAGACCGGCGAACGCCGTTGCCGTCGACAGCAGAAAGCGGCGGGC
>DATKHW010000100.1:0-3677 GCA_035546275.1 Gemmataceae bacterium | reverse complement strand
CTGCTCTTGCCGTATCTCGTGCTTCGCTGGATCGGCTGGCACGCCATTCGCCGGCTGAGCCGTGAGGCGTGCTGCGACGAAGTCGCGCCGGGCGTGTGGGTTGGCCGACGGCCGTTGGCCGGCGACCTGCCGCCGGACGCCAGCCTCATCGTCGATCTGACTGCCGAGTTTCCCGCGCTGCGGGCTGTGCGGCGCGGCCGAACCTATCTGTGTGTCCCGACGCTGGACGCGACGGCGCCGGAGGAAACGGCCCTGCGCCGGGCCGTGGAAACCGCGGCGATGTGGGATGGGACGGTGTATATCCACTGCGCTCTCGGCCACGCCCGTTCGGCGATGACCGCGGCGGCGGTGCTGATCCGCCGCGGCCTGGCGGCCGACCCAGGGGAGGCGGTGGCGCGGATGCAGCTGGCGCGGCCGAGCATTCGGCTGGAAAAGGTGCAGCGGCGGTTGCTGGAACGAATGGCGGCGACGACTGGGGGTGGTTGAAAAAGGGAGCTAAAACGGGGTCGCCGATCATAACGGCCGAAGGCCGCCATGGGACGGGATTGTAAATGGACTGGGAGACTACCGACCGCAGAGGAGTCTGTCCGTGAACCCAAGAGATTTAATTGAGCTGCTCCGTGCGCAGCTGTTCGTACCACTCCGCTCTATGGGACGGACGGCCGCACTTATGACATTCGCCATCCCGATCAGGCGCTGGTTCTCCGCAGCCGCGTAATCCTGCCGCGGCCGAGCGAGGCGGACGTCCCGGATTTGTCGGAGCGCCTGGCACTGATACACATCGTCCGTGTGGAGGAAATCGGGCCGGCCGTGGCGGGCAGCTGTGGAGCCGCGTGAGTGGGTCCGATGATCATCCGTCTTGAGTTTGGCGACCAAGAGGAGGGAGGATGGGGCGGGCGGGCCCATGTTCGTCGGTCGCCTGGCGCTTGCCGGTGAATCCGCTTGCGGTTCTGCGGTTGGCTCGGCGGAGAAAGGAGCGCCGCCATGCAACTCCTCTGGCGCTGTTTCGGACAGCAACCGCGATTGAAATCCCTTGAATCATTGCCGTTCTCACCGGGCGTGGAGAATGGGCCGCAGCCCGGCGATCGGCGCGACTCGTATGAGCGCGTCGTGGCCCACGAACCGGCGGGCGATCCCCTGCCGGATGGGCCGTATCGCCGGCTGGTCGAGGCGGTCCAATCGTACCAGGTCTTTCCGCCGGCGCTTCTGTCGGGCGTGCTGCCGCGCATTCCCCTCCAGATCGGCGATACTTACGGGATTTGTTATCGCTTCCTACCGGGATTGGAGCTTTTCTTCGGCGGTCGCGTGACGGATGTGTTCGACGGGCCGGCCGACGGCGTATGGCGGGCCGGATTCACCTTCCGAACGCTGCGCGGCCATCCCGAGCTGGGCGAAGAGACTTTCTTTGTGGAGAAAGACCCGGCGACCGGGGCGGTGCGCGCCGGCTTGCGGTCATGGTCGCGGCCGGGGCTGTGGCTGACGCGGCGGCTGAGCTGGATCGCCCGCCTGATGCAGGTCCGGGCGTCCTGGGCCGCGCTGGATCACATGGAGCGGACGGCGAAACAGGCGGCGCCGTCGGACGCACACGCTTACCGCGATGGCCGCATCCTGCTACGATGAGGCGAGGAAGCGCCCGAAACCGTCCAGCGGAGGCGCCGCAGCAATGAAGTCCGTGCGAATCGGCAATGGATGCGGATTCTGGGGCGACAACCTCGACGCTCCCGTCGTCCTTGCGGAAAAAGGCGGTCTGCATTATCTCACGCTCGATTATCTCGCCGAACTGACCATGTCCATTCTCGCGCTGCAAAAGCAGCGCGATCCGACGGCCGGCTATGCTTCCGATTTCCTCGATGTGCTGGAACGCCTGACGCCGTTTCTCAAGGATCAACCGAATCTCAAAATCGTCACCAACGCCGGCGGCATGAACCCGGCCGGATGCGCCGCGCGCGCCCGCCAAATACTCGATCGGGCCGGCCTGGCCGATCGGCGCATCGGCGTGGTCCACGGCGACGATCTGCTGCCGCGTCTGGATGAGCTGACGGCCGGCGGCTGGCCGTTCGCCAATCTCGACAGCGGCGAAGTCCTCTCGACGGTGCGGCCGCGCGTCGTCAGCGCCAACGCCTACCTGGGCGCCCGGCCGTTGGTTGAAGCGCTGCGGCGGGGCGCGTCGATTGTGATCGCCGGCCGCGTCGCCGACGCTTCGCTGACCGTGGGGCCGGCCGTGCATGAATTCGGCTGGGCGTGGGACGACTGGGACCGCCTCGGCGGCGCGACCGCGGCCGGCCATCTCATCGAATGCGGCGCCCAGGCTACCGGCGGCCTGTGGTGCAACTGGCAGGAGGCCGGCGACTTGGCCGACGTCGGTTATCCGATTGCGGAGATTCGCGAGGACGCATCGTTCCTTGTCACCAAGCCGCCGCAAACCGGCGGCGCGGTCAACCGCGAAACCGTTGCGGAACAGCTGCTCTACGAAGTCGGCGACCCGGCGGCGTATCTGACGCCGGACGTGGTCGCCGATTTCACCAGCTTGCAGCTCATCGATCAGGGCCGCGACGTGGTCCACGTCGCCGGCGGCCGCGGCAAATCGGCTACGGATACATACAAGGTCTCGATCGCCTATCGCGACGGATACACGGCCAGCGGCACGCTGGTCGTAGCAGGGCCGAATTCGACGATGAAGGCGCGACGCTGCGGCGAAATCATCCTGGAGCGCCTGCGCCGGGCCGGGGCCGAACCGGAGCATTCTCATGTCGAAGTGATCGGCGCCGGCGCGTGCATCCCCGAACCGGCAGAGGTCAATCCGCCGGAAGTGATGCTGCGCGTCGCCGTGCGCGATGGCCGCCGGGCTGTCGTTGAGCGTTTCACCAAGGAACTGGCGCCGCTGGTTACATCCGGCCCGCCGGGCGTCACGGGCTACACCACTGGACGCCCGGTCGTGCGCGAGGTCTTCGCCTACTGGCCGTCGCTGGTTCCCCGGGAAGCGGTTGCAGCCGAGGTCCGCATGGTTCCCTGACGGCCGGTCAGGCGAAGAGCCGCTTGCACAGGCTGCGCACGGTTCCGATCACGTCGATACGGGCGACCGCCTGTGTACTGCCGCCGGATGCGCGCGGCAATTCGATGCACGCCAGGAAACACAGGGTGAACACCAAGAGACTGTACACGCTCCAGGCCACATCCAGCGGCGTGAGATCGCCGATCGCCACGATTTCGCGCCAACCCGTCAGGTTCAGAACCATTCCGCCCAGCAGCGCCACGGCCAGCGCAAGGAATGGCCAGGCAATTCGCCACTGTACCAGCACGCCGTCGCGGGTCACGCCCTTGGCCGTCACCTGGAAGGGCCGGCCGAATGGGGCGACCAGCGATTTCAGCACCGCCCCGGTCAGATGGAAGACCGGCAACGCCTTGTGGACGGTCGTGACGACCGGCAACACCTTTCCCTCGGACAGCCAGTAGCCGATGATATATCCGGCGAGCAGCCGGGGCAGGAGCAGGAGGACCATTTGCTCGGCGCTGGCCCGGAAGACGGCCGCGCCCGTGTACCAGAAGACGATCGGGGCCAGCAGCAGCAGCAGCATGAAAGGAAAAGTAAGCCAGTAGACCACCGGCTCGATGTAGAAGAGCCGGTCGAGGAGCGACAGGCCGTGGCCGCGAATTGGTCCCGTCTTCAGGAAGATATG
>DATKHW010000099.1:0-4344 GCA_035546275.1 Gemmataceae bacterium | reverse complement strand
AAAAGCTCGCCACGCTCGGATCGGTGAACGTGCCTATGGTATTGAACCCGCCGTCGATCATCTCCACGCGGTTGTTGAGGAAGTCGGTCGCATACAGGACATTGAGCTCCTGGCCGTCCTGCGCGATCTCCTGCCCAATCTCCAGCCCGGTGTAGACAGAGTCTGTGCCGCCGGGCTTCCAGGTGTCCCGTATGAGGATCGCATGGGTTGGATCGACGGCGGGATTCCAGCCGCTGATGGTCCCGTCGATCGAATCGAAGATCAGGAGGGCCGGCGCGGACCTGCCGCCCTCCGTGATCACGAAGTCCGACGTCGGGTTGTAGACGACGCCGGTGGGGTGGCCGGTCGCCGGGAGCCCCAGGGCCGCGGACCCGCCCGGCGAGTCCGGCACGATGATCGTCTGCGGGAGCACATGGCCGGAGCGGTCGTAGAACGTGGCCAGCCCGGTGCTGAACGCGTTGGACACGGCGAACGACCCGTCCGGCATGCCAGTCATGCCCCAGCCGTTAAGGTTGGGGTCGGTGAAGTGCGCCATGCCGGCCTGGTAGCCGACCAGGTTGATCTGCTGGTAGCCGCTGGGAACTAGCCGGTCTTCCAGCACTTCGAGGCGTGGCCGATGCGTCGCGGATCGCCGCGGCCTCCGGCGATGGCCCCGGCCAGGCGCGAGGGCGGAGCGGAGGTTCTGCAGCCAACTGTGGAATGACATGTCTCGTCCTCCATTTCCAGGTTGGTCTGCGGTACAATGACAGCACCATCGCCGCCGGCGCGCAGACCTAGCGCCGGGGCGGGGCCGGGCTGGGGAGGGACCTGCTTTCCGGCGGAACCTCCCCGGCCCTTCAATCTTTCCGCACACAGGCGGCCTTTCACGGACCCGGCTTTGTTTTCAGCATCTCCTCCGCTTCGCGGCGGAGCAGCTGGGCCTCCAGCCAATCCTGGGGCTGGAGCTTTCCACGCTGCCCGGGATCCGGCGGGCCTTCTCGCTCCAGCCATTGGACGCCCCTGTCCAAACATTGCCGGGCCTCGTCGGGGTGGCCCAGACGGTGGTGAACCAGGGCCAGTCCGAACCAATTCAGATCGGCGTATCTCCAGGTCTTGTCGTTTGCCTTGGTGAAACTTTGTAGAGCCTGGTCGAATTGACCGGCGCGATACTGTGCCAGTCCCAGGACATGGAGGGCCCAGGGGCTGCGATCGCTAAAGACGGCCTGGTCCGCCCACTGGACGGCCCGAGCGGGATCGAGGGGGCTCGTTCGCGCCGTGGCGCAGGTGCGCGCCAGGATATAGGCCTCCCAGGGAGTCTCCGGCTGAGCCACGTGCTGGATCATGCCCTGGCAGAAACGGTCGTAGCCCTCGCCATCTCCCTGCATCAGGAACAAACAGGCGTAGGTATAGGTTTCCCCGCGCAGCGGCCGTGCCCAGAGGTCGGCCTTTGCATATTCGGCGGCCGCCTTGTCCCACTGGCGCAGGCGGAGGTAATAACGGACCCGGACCACCTCTGGCTGCACGTCTTTGACATAATCGGGCACGATGGCAATGGCTTTCTGATAGGCGGCGACGGCGCCGGGCAGGTCGCCCTCGCCCTCCAGGGCCCTGCCCAGGGCGGCATAGAGCGGGGCCCAACTGGGCGTGATGGCAATGGCCTTCTGATAAGCGGCGACGGCGCCGGGCAGGTCGCCCTGGCTCTCAAAAGCGCTGCCCAGAGCGAGGTAGCCCGTGGTATAACTGGGCCTGATGGCAATAGCTTTTTGATAGGCGGCGACGGCGCCGGGCAGGTCGCTCCGGTTCGCCAAGGCCTTGCCCAGATAGAAGTGCGCCTCCGCGAAATCGGGCTTAAGGGCAATGGCCCTCTGAAGCGAAGCGATGGCGCCGGGCAGATCGCCCTGAGCCTGCAAGGCAAGTCCCAAGTAAAAGTGCCCCAGGGCGAGATCGGGCTGGAGGGCTGTGGCCCTCTGCAAGGCGGCGACGGCGCCGGGCAGGTCGCGCTGTACGTACAAGGCCTGGCCCAGGTTCGCAAGCACCATCGAGCTGTCTGGTCGCAGCGCCAACGCCGCCCGAAAATACCCCGCCGCCTCGCCCGCCTGTGCCGGTTCCCCCCTTTTCAACAAGCAGTCGCCCAGAACCACGTTGAGCCAGAAGTCGCCTGGGTGCTCTTGCTGGGCCCGGCGCAGGAATTCCACAGCCTGTCGGAACTCGCCCAAATCGAACAGCGCCTTGCCCATCAGGGCGGCGGCGCCCGGAGGCTGCCCGGAGGCGTTCGCCTCGCCGGCCAGCGCACGGATGGCCTCGAGGTTCCTCTCCACGAACGCAGCACGCAACTGCTGGCGCCACGGGTCGGGATCGGCTCGGGCCAACACGGCCAGCAGACGCTCCCGGTTGCCGCCGGACGGCGCCCACAGCCAGTCGTCCAGCGCCGCGACAAGTTGCTCCCGGATCGGCGAGACCTCGATGCGCGCCCCAACCTGGTGGGGCTCGAGTTGGTCCAGGTCCAATTCGTAATCGCGGAACGCCTCCGTGTAGCGGAGGGCCGCCCCCTCCCAGTCATAATATTCGTCCGTGACCGCAGCCGCCCTCGTCAGGCGAATCGCTTCCAGGCGGGAAGCCATGTCCACGTCTTTTCGCACCCGGGCCACGCGCCCGCCGGGGTCCGCGCCCGCCCCCCCGCGCGCCGCCACGGCCTGAGCGTGGTCCAGCACCGCCGACGCCTCTCGCAGCCGGTCCTGTCGGCAGAAGTCCCGCGCCGCATCCAGGTCCCGGCCGATGTCCGTCTCCAGCGCCGCCCACTGCGCCGCATGCTGCAAAGCCGCCCATCCAGCGACGCCGCCCAGCGACGCCAGAAAGAACAGCACCAGCACGGCGACCGCCAGCCGGCCCTTGTTCCGCCGCGCGAACTTCCGCAGCCGGTAGCCCGCGCTCGGCGGGCACGCCTCCACCGGCTCATCCGCCAGATAACGTTGAATGTCCCGCGCGAAGCCGTTGGCCGTCTCGTAACGCTGGCACCGGTCCTTTTCCAGGGCCTTCAGCACGATCCAGTCGAGTTCCCCCCGGAGCAGCTTGGCCAGCTTTGCCGCTTCCGTCCCGCGGTTGGCGGCCAACGTCGGCAAGCCGTCCGCCGTGCTCAGCTTCGCGCTCGGCCTGGTCGGCTCCTGGTCGCGGATCGCCCGCAGGGTGTCCAGCAACCCGCCGGCCTGGAGATCCTTGCGGCGGAACGGCGGGCCGCCCGTCAGCAGCTCGTACAGCAGCACGCCGAGCGAGTAGACGTCTGAGCGCGTGTCGATGTCGAGCTGGTTGACCTCCGCCTGCTCCGGCGACATGTATTCCAGCGAGCCGACGATCATCCCGAAGCCGGTGACCAGGGTCTTATCCGTCAACTGGGGCCCGGCCGCTTTCGCCACGCCGAAGTCGATGACCTTCGGCGCCGGCTTGCCGTCGTAAAGAGCGACGAGCACATTGGATGGTTTGAGGTCGCGGTGGATGATGCCCTTCTGGTGGGCGTGCTGGACCGCCTGGCAGACGGGTATGAACAGTTCCAGCCGCTGCCGGGGCGTGAGGCGGTGCTCGTCGCAGTATTGGGTGATCGGCGCCCCCTTGACGAGGTTCATGACAAAGT
Source organism: Gemmataceae bacterium (assembly GCA_035546275.1). GTDB lineage: Bacteria > Planctomycetota > Planctomycetia > Gemmatales > Gemmataceae > UBA4732. The sequence goes on along the minus strand of DATKHW010000099.1, from coordinate 740 downwards.
AGGGCCGGCCGGCAGCGGTCGCGCCGGCGTCGAGGACGCGGGCAATGTTGGGATGGTCCATCAGGGCGAGCGCCTGCCGCTCGGCCTCGAAGCGGGCGATGACCTGCCGGGAGTCCATGCCGGCCTTGATCAGCTTAACGGCGACGAGGCGCTTGACCGGCTGGGTCTGCTGGGCCATCCAGACCGTCCCCATGCCGCCCTCGCCGATCTGCTCGATGAGCTTGTATGGACCGATCACCGACCCGGCACCCTCCGTGGCAGGGTGGTCGATGGTCGCCACGGGAGCGCCCGCCGCCGGACGGTCTAGCAGGCTGTCAGGGCCGTCAGCGGCCGCCAGCAGCGCCTCGACCTGGGCGATCCGGGCCGCGTCCCCGCCGCACGCCTCTCGGACGTACTCGCGCCGGCGGTCCGGGTCGGGGATGTCCCGAGCGGCGTGGAAGATCGCCTCGTTGTCGGGTTGTGATGCGGTCATGGGAGCCTCCGCGGCGGGCCGCGCGGCCCGTCCAGAACACAATGCGAGAAACCGGGGCCGAACCCGTAACGTTTTTTTCCCGGTCGGTCAGGGCCGGCGGCCGGACATGCGGTCGATCGCAACCCGCAGCCAGCTGCGGGCGTACGCCCAGTCCTTCTCGGCGGTGGAGGTGGAGACGCCGAGCGCGGCGGCCGCCTGCTCGGCGGTGAGGCCGGCGAAGAACCGGAGCTTGACCAGCTCGGCCTTGCGCGGGTCCTCCGCTTCGAGC
>DATKHW010000098.1:0-4717 GCA_035546275.1 Gemmataceae bacterium | reverse complement strand
GACGACGCGCGGGAAACAGGAACACAACTCGGCGGGCGTAAGATCGGCGAGGAAGCCGAGCTTGCCAAGGTTGACGCCGAGAACGGGCGTTTGGCGATAACCCATCTGGCGGGCGGCACGGAGGATGGCGCCGTCGCCGCCCAGTACGAGTGTTATGTCCGCGGAGAGGCCGGAAAGGTCCTGTTCCTGGCAGAGATCATAGAGCACGATTTCGGCGTGCTCGCGCAGAAACGGAACCATGCGCTCCGCCTCCTCGGAGACGCCGGCGCGGTGGCAGTTGCCGAGGACGAAGATGCGCATTGGAAAGCGTCCAGGAGGGCGTCAGGCAAACCCATCAGCTGCGAAAGTAATTCTACGGCCGAAGGCTGAGAAGCGGGAAGCGTTAGGAGGCTCCGTTCTCGATCATCGGCAGAGCCGTGCGGTAGTCGGCCTGGCCCCGATAGATGCGTTTGATGCGTTCGCGCGTCAGGCCGAGGATGCGGTCGAAGCGGCTCAGTTTCATCCCTTCCATTCCGGGTGCGTAGTCGGCCAGGTTGCCCAGCAGTTTCGCGTCGGCTCGAATCTCGCGCCGGAACTCGTGCTGCATGATCGGGCGCACGATGGGCCAAAGCAGCCACCCCCCCGGCCAGGTCATTTTGCCGTAAACGAACAGCACCACGTCAGTCCGACCCGCATCGACGGGGACATAGAAGAGGTAGACGCGCCAGCGAACTCGGGCCTCGCGGGCGCCGTCCAGCGTTTCCCACCAGTGGTCGATGCGCGAATGGACCGGCGAATAGCGGGTTCGGGTGTCGGAGCAGAAATGGAATGCGGACCCGTAGCCGATGAACCATCGCGTGATAAAAACGCCGGGCTTGGTCGCCCCCTTGGTCAGCATGTACGTTTCATCGTCCGACGCTTCGATCTGCACACGGACTTGAGAGAGCTGTTTCTGGTCAAAGCCGAACGTCGTGTGGTTCACGCCGGCGTGTTCCAGCTCATTGAAGTTATCGACCACCAATTCGAGCGGCGCCGGCGCTTGCTCGTGGACGACGCCGATCCAGGTGTACCCGTCAGCGTCAAGCTCCGGGAACGGCGCCTCCGCCCCGCGCGCCTTCACCCATACGTAGCCATAGGCTTCCCGCGTGTCGTAGCTGTTCATCCGGGCGGTCAACTTGGGGTGACCAGGGCTTTCGCCGTCTCCCTGGACGCCGAAGCCCCAGGCATGGTAAGCGCACCGCAGCCGTTCGCCGTCCACAAAGCCGGTGCTGAGCTTGCTGCGGCGATGAGGGCAGCAATCGTCGAGCGCCCCGACGGCGCCGGATCGGGTGCGGAACAGCACTAACTCTCGGTCGCACAGGCTCACGGCGATCGGCCGTCGGCGGAGTTTTCTAGAGGGCGCCGCCGGATGCCAATGGTCGAGGACGCCCATGAATCGAGTCTCCATTCGCAGCCGATCGCGGCGTCTACCGCCCAACGGCCACGCCGTTCAAGGGCGCGGCTTCACGCCCCAAGGCTCGTCGCACCGTCGCGCAAATGCCGCCGACGTCCAAACCCAGTTCCGCCAGCAATTCGCCGCGCTCCGCATGTTCGATGAACCGATCCGGCAGACCGAGCCGCAGCACGTGCCGCGTGTCCAGCCGGGCGGCGTTGGCCGCCTCCAGAAGCGCGGAGCCGAAGCCGCCCTCCAGCGTCCCTTCCTCCACCGTCAGGACGAGCGGCAGCTCTTCTACGGCTTTCAGCAGCGTCGTCTTGTCGAGCGGCTTGGCGAAGCGGGCGTTGACGACGCCGACCTGCACGCCCTCTTCGCGCAGCTTTTGGGCCGCCTTCACGCACGTGGGGAAAAGCGATCCATAGGCGATCAGCACGCCGTCTTCGCCTTCTTCATATACCTCGGCCTGGCCTAATTCCACCGGCGTCGCCGGCCGATCGACGCGCTCCAGGTTCGTCTTCGGATAGCGCATCGACGCCGGGCCGTCATGCGCCAGCGCGAACTTGAGCATCGGCGTCACGTCCAGCTCGTCGCCGGGCGCCATCACCACCAGGTTGGGGAAGAGCCGCATGTACGCCGTGTCGAAGACGCCGTGGTGCGTCGGTCCATCCGGACCGGTCAGCCCGGCGCGGTCAAGGCAGAAGGTCACGGGCAAATTCTGCAGCGCGACTTCCTGGAAGATCTGATCGAACGACCGCTGCAAAAACGTCGAATAGATATCCACGATCGGCCGCATTCCCGCCTTGGCCAATCCCGCCGCGAAGGCCACGGCGTGGGACTCGCAGATGCCGACGTCGAAGAAGCGGTCGGGGAACTGCTCGCGCACTTTTTCCAGTTTGTTTCCCTGGCACATGGCGGCCGTCATCACCGTGACGCGCGGATCCGCCGTCATCGCCTCGTGAATGGCGCCGCTGACCGCATCGGTGTAGGCGCGCGAGCCGCCGCGCTTCAGCGACAAGATGCTGCGGTTGGGGCCGACCTTCTCGATCACCGGCGGCGTGTGGTACGTCACCGGATCGGCGCTGGCCTGCGGCACCCCGCGGCCCTTTTGCGTCAGAACGTGCAGCAGGATCGGCCCCTTTTGCCCCTTCACGTCGCGCAGCCAGCGGCGCAGGCTGGGCAAATCGTGGCCGTCGATGGGGCCGAAATAACGGAACCCCATCTCCTCGAACAGCATTCCGCCGGTCAGAAAAGCCTTGAGTCCGTCCTTAATTTGTTCGATGGCGTGCGTTGCCGCTCCGCCGATCAGCGGAATGCGCGACAGCAGATCGCGAATGTGCCGCTTCGAACCCAGGTAGAAGCTCGTCATCCGCGCCTGATCGAGGCAGCGTCCCAGGGCGCCGACGCGCGGGCAGATCGACATCTCGTTGTCGTTAAGAACGACGAGCAGGTTCTTGCGCAGTCCGCCGGCGTTGTTGAGCGCCTCGAAGACGATGCCCGAAGGCAAGGCTCCGTCGCCGACGACCGCGACGCAGTGGCGATCGTCCTCGCCGAGCAGATCGCCGCCGGTCTTGAGGCCCAGGGCGCAGGAGACGCTGCACCCGGCATGGCCGGTCATGAACAGGTCGTAATCGCTCTCGTGCGGGTTCGGATAACCCATCAGGCCGCCGCGCGTCCGCATCGTACCGAACTGCGGATAGCGGCCGGTGACAAGTTTGTGCGGATAGATCTGATGTCCGGTGTCCCAGATTAAGCGGTCGCGGCGGAAGTCGAAGGTCAAGTGCAGGGCGAGGCACAGCTCGACGACGCCGAGGTTGCTGGCGAAGTGAGCGGGACGAATGCTGCAGACGCGGACCAGCTCGTCGCGCATTTCCTGGGCCAGCTGTCCTAGCTGGGCGTCCGTGAGGCCGCGCAGGTCGTCGGGCGACGCGATTTGCGGCAGGACTGCGGTCATGGGGGGTCAACCTCGCTGTTATGTAATCGGCCGGGGGAGAGCGTCGTGCTTCCGCCCGTCACCGATCGCGTTCCAGGACGTAGGCGGCGAGGGCGAGCAGAGGGTCGGCGGCCGTTCCGAGCGGGGCGACCTGCTCGCGGGCCTCTCGGCAAAGGCGTTCGGCCCGTCGGCGGCTCTCGTCGGCGCCGAGGAGACCGGGATAGGTCAGCTTGCCGCGGCCGGCGTCCTTCCCAACGCGCTTGCCGGTGCTGTCGGCCGAGCCTTCCACATCCAGCAGATCGTCGGTGATCTGAAAGGCCAGGCCGAGACGCCGGCCGTAGCCGTCAAGCCGCTCCACCACTTCGGCCGGCGGCATGTCCGGCGCATAAGCGGCCAGGGCGCCGAGGCGGAGGCTGGCGCGGATCAAGGCGCCGGTCTTGCGGGCGTGCAGCCGCTCCAGGTCCATTGTCCGTTGTCCGTTGTCCGTTGTCCGTTGTTCTTCGTTCCGTATGACGACGGACGACGGACGACGGACGACGGACCATGCCATGTCGTCCACTTGTCCGCCGATCATGCCGGCCGGCCCGGCGGCGCGGGCTAATTCTTTGGTTGCCGCGGCGGCCGTGGTTGGCGGATACCCTTCCGCCAGCACCTGAAACGCCGTCGTCTGCAGAGCGTCGCCGGCCAAAATGGCGAGGGCCTCGCCGAATTTCTTGTGGCAAGTCGGCTGGCCGCGGCGGAGATCGTCGTCGTCCATCGCGGGCAGGTCGTCGTGAATCAGCGAATACGCATGAATCATTTCCACGGCGCAAGCCGCCGGCCAGGGGTCGCCGCCTTGACCGCACGCTTCGGCAGCCAGGACCACCAGGGCGGGTCGCAGCCGCTTGCCCGGCGCCAGCAGACTATAGCGCATGGCCTCGCGCAGCGATTCCGGGAATCCCGGCTCCGGGTGCAGTACTTCGCGCAGCCGATCCTCCACGCGGGCTTTGATCTCGATCAGGCGGCGGCTGAGGTCGTGCAATCCAACGTCTCCCCCGTCGCGCCCGGCGGCGCAGGTAGGCGTATCTATATTAGCTGACCGCGGCGGCGATGGTACCATTAACCGCGCGATTTGGGCAACGTCACTACGACGGGGAAAGACGCGGGCGGGCCGTCGGCGTCCGGCGCTCATGGTCGCTGAAGCAGTGCGCCGACGCGCCACGTGCCGCACGGTTTGGCGCACACTTAACCCTTTGGCGGATAACATTTTTCCGGACCTTGCGCCATGCGCTAGCGCGGCAAAGCCGCCGAAAACTGAAGCGTTGCCTGCGGTCGCCCCTTCTGTTCTGGACCCCCCGGAACCGAGCCAGGAACTTCGTTGCAAAGGGCCGTTG
>DATKHW010000097.1:0-2713 GCA_035546275.1 Gemmataceae bacterium | reverse complement strand
GGTCGGGTTGTACTTGAAGCCGCCGTCCTCCGGCGGGTTGTGCGACGGCGTGATGACGACGCCGTCGGAAAGATGATCCTTGCGACCGCGATTGTAGACTAAAATGGCGTGGGAGATCACCGGCGTCGGCGTGACGCCGCTGTGTTCCTGGATGACGGTCTCCACGCCGTTGGCGGCCAGCACTTCCAGGGCCGAGCGCTGAGCCGGGCCCGACAGGGCGTGGGTGTCCTTGCCCATGAACAGCGGCCCGTCGACGCCCTGCTGCCGGCGATATTCGCAGATGGCCTGCGTGATCGCCAGGATGTGGGCCTCGGTGAACGTGCCGTTCAGCGATGTGCCGCGGTGGCCGCTGGTGCCGAACTGCACGAGCTGGTTGGGGTCGGACAGGTCCGGCTCCCGCATGTAGTACTCGTTGAGGAGCCGGCCGACGTCGATCAGCATTTCCTTGGGGGCCGGCTTGCCGGCGAGAGGGTGAATCGCCATGCGTCGTCTCCTTCCGGCGCGAACCCGGCGCCGCCGTCCTCTCCGGAACGGCGGCGCCGGGTTCGTCGTTGAGAAGAGTTGGTCGGTCTTATTTCGTGCTGAATTCCAGCTTCGCCGTGAACAGCCGTTGCCGATCGCCGCGGCGGGCCAGGTCCTCCATCAGCGTCGCCAGGCTGCGCGTCACCGTCTTGTTGTTCCAGACCAGCTCCGAGGACCCGCCGTGGATCCAGTGGACCGTCAGCGGCTTGTCGAAGCGAACCATGTCCACGCCGTCGCCGTTGGCGCCCAGCCATACCGTCACCTGCTTAACGCCGGTGGTGTCCACATACACGCCGTTGTTGTCCAGGTCGATGCGCCCGGAAATGCGGGCGGGCGCCACCGCCGCCATCCACCGCACTTCGCTGTTAATGCGGCGCGCCTCGATGTCGTCGGTGGTCAGCCAGTAGAAGGCGTTGTCCGTCGTCCGCTCGCTGGTGAAATAGGAGCCGTCGCCTCCGGCGCCGCCGAGCTGCTGCAGCGGAAACTGGCGCTTCTTGCCGCGCATCCAGTCGAACATCGTCGGGACCTCGCCGCCGAACCACTCCACGCCGCGGCCCTTGTACTGGAGCCACAATACGGGATATTTATTGACCCAGTCGTCGAACTGCTCGCGCATGTTGTGCTGGTGGACGTCGCCGGAGCGGTCGCCGTCCACGATGTAGAACGGCAGGTACTCGGCGTTGCGTGAATAGACGCGGGTGAAGTTTTCGGGATAGGCGCTCATTGGCAGGACGCCGGCGAACAGGTCGGGGTGCGACAGGCCGACGTCGAAAGCCATCGCCCCGCCCTGGCCGCAGCCGAACAGGAAGACGCGGTCGGAATCCACCGCGAAATGCTGCCGCAAATCGCGCAGCGTTTCCAGCGCCGTGGCGTGCTCGCGCTCGCTGTAGCCGTAGACGGTGCGCGAGTTCTGGCTCCATTCGGGCGCCACGAGGATGTAGCCGTTGAGGCCGGCCGCGTCGCTCCAGCGGTCGAGCATTTCTTGCGGCGTCTCGCCGCCCTGGTGCAGCACGAACAGCACCGGGCAATTGCGGCTGTGCCGATACTCCGGCGGCAGATGCAGCAGATACTTGACGGATGCATTGGCGGCGCCACAGGTCCGCTCCACGGTCTTGTCGACGAGGCCGTCGAGCGGCTCCGGCTCCGGCGGCGGCAGCAGCGGGATGATCGCCTTGATTTCATCCAGCGTGGCGGCGCCGTCGCGGTCGGACTGATAGGCGCTCAGCAGCCCCTCGCGTGCGCCAGGAGCGGCGGCCAGGTATTTCTGCACGAACTGGCGGGCGCGCCAGAGCCGGACGGCCCGCTCCGGCGTCGGATCGGGCAGGGCGCCGAGCCAGCCGGTCACGGCCAGCGCCAAGAGTTGATCGGGACCCATCGCCGGCGTTAGGCAGGCGCCGCGCTGGCGTTCCGCCTGGCGGGCCTGGCCGAGGAAAGCGTCGAGCTTGGGCAGCACGTCGGGCTGCAACTCGGCCAGCAGGGCGGCCGACGCTTCGGCCAACGCTGCATCCCGCGCATTATTACCCAGGCCTTTCGGCAGATCGGTGAGAAAGCGCGTGGCGTCGGCGGTCGTTTTGTCGGCCGTCTTGTACAGGTCGCGCAGCTCGTTCCATTTGCCGACCACGTCGGGGTCGGCGTTCTTCTCGTCGAAGTCCGCCAGCTTTTTGCGGACCTTGTCGAACTGACCGGCGTTGTGCAGCCGCTTGATGGTTTCGAGGAGGTCGCGGTTCTGGAAATGACGGATGTCGGTCCGCAGCTTTTCCACATCCGCCATGACGTCGGGGCCGGGCTTCTCGCCTTCGAGCCGGTCCAGCTCCTGCAAGGCCTCGTCGTCCCAGCCGCACTGCATCATGAAGCGGGCGAAGTGCAGCCGGCGTTCGCTCCGATCGGCCGGCGCCACTTTGGGACCGAGATCGAAGGCCGGGTTATAGGACAGCAGGTTGCGCACCTGCACCGGCCCCAGCTCGCGGGTCAGGTACAGGCACTGCCAGGGGTAGTTCCTCATGAAGGTCTGAGCGTAATATGGCGACAGGCCAATAAGTCGCTGGTGGACGGTCCGCTCTCTCACCCGCCCAAAACCGATCTTGAGCGTTCTTTCCCATTTGTCGTCCCAGGAGCCGACGCTGAGGACTTCGTCAATCCAGGGCTTCTCCGTGGATACCATAATGTGCGGGGGGATGTCCTTGGCGGCGAT
>DATKHW010000096.1:0-6561 GCA_035546275.1 Gemmataceae bacterium | reverse complement strand
GGCCGGCGCGCCCACTGTCACATCCCGGGCCAGCCGGCCCAGCGGATAATTCGGCAGGGAAATCGGATTGCAATATGTCGTCGGGGCCGGCGTCTCCGGCTCCTTCGGCCCCTCGACCTTGTACCCCAGGAGCGAGAGCATCTTCTCCCCGTAGCGCTTGCCCAACTCCCGGTAGCCCTCGGCGGTGAAGTGCAGGTGGTCGCGGCGGGCCTTGCAGCCGGCCGAGGAGATGACGTAGGCGTTGGGGATCGACTTTGGCAGCTCGGCGATGATCTCGTTCATGCCGGCGCAGGCGCCGTTCTGGTCGGCGTTCACGACTTCGCCCGCGAGCAGGGGCGTGTCCTCGGGCTTGAGGTCCAGGTCCTTGATCAGGTTGTCGTAGATGCCCTTCACCTTCGCGGGCCACTCCTTGTCGCCGCTGTTCGACTCCCCCTGGTGCAGCAGGATTCCTCTGATGACGCCCGCCTTCTGGGCCTCCTTCCCCATCTCGACCAGGCGCGCGTAGGGGTTGCCGCCGTACTCTTTGATGATGCCGGTCATCCACCCCGGGGCCGTTTTGGCATATGTCTCGTAGTTCGTCTTGTCAAACAGCTCGATCTTGCACCCGGCGACCGAGACGTTCACGACGCCGACCTTGACGTCCTTCGGGAGGTGAGCGACCAGGGTCCGCCCGAAGTAATCGGCTGGGCAGAGTCCGGTCGAGTCCCGGCACAGGGGCGGGACGGCCGGGTACCACTCGCCCTTCTTCCGGTCCAGCTTCGGAAAATCGACCGTCGCCAGCATCTTGAAGTGATCGACTTCGGCCCTGTCCTGCTCCTCGACGCCGGGAAAGCCCTCCATGTTGGACTGCCCGAAGCAGAGGAAGATGTAGAATCTCGGATCCAGATCATCCGCCGAGGCTGTCGTGGCGAACGCGACGACGCATGACGCCGCGAGCAACGTGGAGGCCAGTTTCGTTCTCATGACGAGTGCCTTTTGCATTGGCGGTGATGGGCCGGTCCGGCCCCGCCCCGCCTTCCGCGGCGATGAAAATTCCTTCCTTCCCAGCTACGGGGCCGGCTCCGCCAACCGTACCTTCTCGAAATGGACGCCGTCCACGTCCACGAGGCCGTCGCTTGGCTTGGCGTTGTAGCAGAAGACGGCGTACTGCTCTCCCTGGAAAGTCCCTGTCCTCCAGTCGAACAGGAGCGGGAACTCGTCGCCGATGGCCGTGAAGTCCTTGCCGTCCAGGCTGTAGCCGCAACGCCCCTTGCCGCGATCGAAATCCATCCGCAAGGCGAGATGGACCACCTCTGCCTTGCCGACGTCGGCCGACGCCTTTGGGGCGACCTCGGCGTCATGCTCCACGCCGGCGCTGAAGACCAGTTTGGCCTGTCCATCGTCGGACCGCTGCACCGCGAGCGTCACGAGCGACTTGCCGAGCATCCCCAGGCCGGCGACGTCGCCCGGCTGGAGGTGCGCTATGTCCAGCTTCGCGACCGCGCAGCTCGTCGGGCCCCAGCCCTTGTGGGTCAGCGAGTTCCGCGCGTGCCAGAAGTCCGGTGCCACCGTCGGCTTCAAGCGCAGGTAGCGGGGCCGCTCGGTCAGGGACCAGCGCGTTTCGTCGGGGTTGTGGTTCCACTCCCAGTCGAGCGGCAGGTTCGGCCCGTCGAAGTCGGTCGAGACCGGCCGCGCGATCGCCGGCTGGCCGGTGATCGGCTTTTTGGCCTTCTTCGGCACGCGGCCGGGGTCGTCCGGCTCGCCCCACACGGGCCAGTCGTCCTTCCAGGTAATCGGGCTGATGTTGGTCACGCGCCCGATCGGGCCGCTGTCGCGCATCACGAAGCCGTACCAGTTCCCGTCCGGTAGATCGACGATCGCCCCCTGGTGGCCCCCGTGCGCGTCGTCGAGCACCCGGATCGTCTCCCACGGCCCGTCGAGCTGTTTCGCCCGCGAACACATTAGGGCCATCCGCGCTGGCAGGGCGTTGAACACGTAGTACCATCCATTGGCCTTCAGGGCCTTGCTCCCCTCGATCCCCTTGACGTAGAAGAGCTTCTTGCTGGCGACGACCCTGTCCAGCTCCGGGCTGAGCGTATGGAGGGTGACCTGCCCGTCCCAGCCGCCCGACGTGAAGATGCAAGGAGTACCGTCGTCGAAGAACAGGCCGGGGTCGAACGCCGAGTCGTCGAGCACGTGGCGCTTCCACGGCCCGCGGACGTCGTCGGTGTAGTAGATGCGAGTGGGCTTGCCGTTGGGCGTCACGGCGACGTAGAAGGTCCCCTTGTGATAGCGCAACGAGGGGGCGAAGACGCCTCCGCGGTAGGCCGTCCCGCCGTCCATGTCGTACTTCTTGTCGCCGTCCAGGCGGTCGATGACGTAGCCGACCGTCTCCCAGTTGACCAGGTCTTTCGAGTGCAGCAGGACCAGCCCCGGCGAGTTAACGAAGGTGGTCGAGGCGAAGTAGAAGTCGTCGTCCACGCGGATGACGTCCGGGTCGGGGTAGTCCGCGTGGAGCGGCGGGTTGGTGTACGTCCCGTCGCCGTTGTCCTGGGCCGTGACGCGCGTCGGCGCGACCAGCGCCAGGAGCGTCAGGGCCGCCAGTGCCATGCGCCACATCGGAAGTCACTCCTGTTTGTCGGTCGCCGCCGTCGCGGTCAGGGCGCGGCCAGGGCGTCCAGCACGGCCTTGACGGCGGGCTTGGGCTTGAGGTCCCGGTCGAAGAGCAGCGGGTAATTGGTGCGGCGCCCCCCAAAGCCGCCGTTCAGCCAGGACGCCCCGTCCTGCGTCCCCCACGTGGTGACGCGCGTCACGACCTTGGGGTGCTTGAGGACGACCTCGAAGATCCGCTTGTAGTAGCGGGCCTGCGCCTCGGCCACGTCGGCCGGCAAGCCTTTCGCATAGGGGTCGGCGTCGGCGCCTGGGGCCCTGCGCGGCAGGACGTCCACGTCCAGTTCCGTGAGCATGACCTTCACGCCCTCGTCGGCGTAGGCCTGGATCGCCTTGTCCAGCCGGTCCGGCCCATCGGAGTCCTCCAGCCGGAAGTGGCACTGCATCCCGATCGCGTCGAGGTGGGCGCCTTTGTCCTTCAACTCGCGAATCAGGCGGATCGTTTTCTTGAGCTTCTCGGGGTTTTCATTGCTGTAGTCGTTGTAATACAGCTCGGCGTCCGGGTCGGCCGCGTGGGCGAACTCGAACGCCTTGAGGATGTAGTCGTCGCCGATGGCGCGTCGCGCCGGTGTGTCGCGGAGGTAGTCGTCCCCCCGGTCGCTGATCGCCTCGTTGACCACGTCCCAGCCGATCACCTTCCCCTTGAAGTGGCCCACGACGCCGTCGATGTGGGCCTTGAGGTTCTTCAGCGCGTCGTCGCGCGAAAGCGGCTTGCCGTCGTCGCCGCGGAACATCCAGGTCGGCGTCTGGCTGTGCCAGCAGAGGTTGTGGCCGACCACCGTCATGTCGTGGCGCTGGGCGAAATCGACGATCTTATCCGCCGCCTCGAAGCGGAACTTGCCCGGCTGTGGTTGCAGGGACTGGGGCTTGAACTCGTTCTCGCCGGTGAGGCAGTTGAACTGCTGCGCGATCAGGTCCGCCGTTGCGGAGTTGTCAAGCTGACGGGACATGACCGCTGTGCCGATGAGGAATCGGCCGTTCACGGCGTGTCGCAGCGTCTCGGCCGGCTTGTCGTCGTCGGTTTGGCGGTTGGCGGCCTGGGCCGGCAGGGCCAGGGCCGAGAGCAGGAGGGAGATCAGGAGCCGGCGCATGGGGCGCCTCCTTGGGAAGATTTTACCCGTCGCTGGGGACGATGGTGAGCGGCGGCATCCCTGCCGCGCGCCTGCACTTCGACGGTCGGTCAGTGGAAAACACGCTGGACGAAGAAGTAGAGGTTGTTCTTCCACTCCGTCGGGTCGTGACCGTTGTCGTCCACGCGCCAGACGTGGGGGACGTCCTTATCCTTCAGGTAGTCGTGCACGCCGCGGCTGACGCGCATCAGGTTGTCCTTCGTGCCGCAGCCGATCCAGAGCAGCTTGAGCTTCTCCTTCGCGGCCGCCGCGTCGGGCACGAGTTCCTCCGGCTTCTTCGTGTTGGGCGCCGCGGAGAAGGAGCCGACCCAGGCGAACGTGTCGAGGTGCGCCAGGCCGAAGTTGAGCGACTGGCCGGCGCCCATCGACAGGCCGGCCAGCGCCCGGTGCTCGCGATCCGCCTGCACCGAGTAGCGGTCCTCGATCGTGGGGATCACGTCCTCCAGCAGGTCCTTCTCGAAGGCCGCGAACGCCGGCGCCGTGGAGAAGGGGTTCGGCCCCGGCCGGTCGTCCTTCTGCGCCCGGCCGTTGGGCATGACCACGATCATCGGCTCGACCTTGCCGTCGGCCAGCAGGTTGTCGAGCAGGACGTCGTGTTTGCAGAAGCGCTCCCACTCCGTCTCGTCGCCGCCGATGCCGTGCAGCAGGTACAGGACCGGGTACTTTTTATCCTTGGTGTAGCCCGGCGGCGTGTAGACGTTCATCTTGCGCGTCGTGCCGACGGACTTCGATTCGTAAGAAATCATTTCCAGCTTGCCGTGCGGGACGTCCTTGCGCTCCTTGTCAAACCCCGCGGGCGGGTCGGCGGCCGTCTCGTCGTCCTTCGGCGCGGCGGCCGGCTTATCGGCCGGCTTGTCGGCCGGGGCGGCGGCGGTCACGTTCTGGAACAGCAGCGGGGCGAACTCGTGCAGACAGCGGCGCCAGGTCAGCCACTCGTGCGCCGTGCCGGGCGATTCGTAGAACACGTTCTTGATCCCGGCCTTGTCCAGCGCCTCGTGGTAGCCCTTGATGCCGTCGTACATCCGCCCCTCGGCCGTGCCGACGCCGATCCACACCAGACGCACCTTCTTGTTGAACGCGTCCGCGTCCGCCATGGCGCCGTTGTGGTCCGCCTTCACGTCAACCGGGGCGCCGCCGAAACCGCCGCCCGCCCCGCTGAAGCCGCCGATGTAGGAGAACAACTCCAAATGGTCGAGCGTGATCTGGAACGTCTGGCCGCCGCCCATGGAGAGCCCGGCCATGGCCCGGTGTTCGCGGTCGGGGATGGTGCGGTAGGTCGAATCGATCATCGGGATCAGGTCCTTGACCATCACCTCCTCGAACGCGCCGAAACGGTTGACGCCGGGGCCGGGCGGCTGCACGGGCGCGGCCGGGGGTGCCTCGCCGGCCTTCCGCGCGTAGCCCTTCTCCATGACCACGATCATCGGCTTCGCCTTCTTCTCGGCGATCAGGTTGTCCATGATGAAGGCCATGTGCCCCTGGTTCGACCAGCCGCGCTCGTCCTCGCCGGCGCCGTGCTGCAGGTACAGCACCGGATAACGCGTATTGCGGTCGGTATCGTAGCCGGGCGGCGTGTAGACGAAGGCGCGCCGCCAGTCCTGGGTCGTCGCGGATTTATACCAGCGCTCGCGGACCTCGCCGTGCGGCACATCCTTCGGGAAGTAGAAATCGACGCCCTTCTCCGGGACCTCGACGCCGCTCATCTCCTTGCCGCCGCCGTAGAACGTCTCGCTGCCGGGGTCGTTCACCTGCACCCCGTCGATGGCCAGCGCGTAGTAGTGGAACCCCGGCACGACCGGGTCCGTGCTTCCCGTCCAGACACCGTCGTCGCCCTTCTGGGCGGGGTAGCTCTTGCCTCCGAGGAAATGGAACTCGACCTTCTGGGCGTCCGGCGCCTTGATGCGGAACGTGATCCGCAGGTCGGCGTCGATCCGGGGATACTCCTGGCCAGGAATGTTGCTGGCCGCGGGGGCGGAGTCGGCGGACTTTGCAGGTGCCGGCTGATCGGGGGCCGCGGCCATGAGGAGCGGCAGCAGGCCGGCGAAGCACACGCTGTTCATGAGTGGATCTCCCGTGTTGGCTTGATGGGAACCTCGGACTTTTCGTATCAGCTCCGCGCGCCTTTTGCGCTGGACGTGCGCCGGCCGTTGCTCGCGTGCTCGGTCATCACGTCGGCTGCGCGGCGAAGCAGCTCCGCCAGGGCGGTCGCCTCGTCCGGCCGGAAGGTGGTCAGCAGCCTTTCCCGCAGCGGCTCGCTCTTCCTCCACAACCTCCGGAAGACCTGTCGCCCCTTCGCCGTCAGCGTCACCGAGCGCGCCCGGCCGTCGGCGGGGTGTCGGTCCCGGGCGACGAGGCCGCGGCCCTCCAGCAGCAGAAGCATCGCCCGCACCGTGTTGGGGTCCGAGCTGATGCGCCGGACCAGTTCCTGCTGGTTGACCGCGTCCGCGTCCGCCAGGGCGGAAAGCAGCACGAACTGGTCGGCCGTCACCCCGTCCCTGGCAAGGCAGGCGTTGGTCCGGCGGTGGAGGGCCAAATAGGCGGCCCGGAGCGCCCTGGCGATTTCACGGCCCGACGTCATGACGACACCGCAGGATTTACGTATACGTAGCAACGCCGCGCGTCAGTCTAGCGGGCAGCCGGCCCCATGCCCAATGAAAAATGGATGAGAAGCGTCCGGCCCATCAACCGGGCGGCAGGCGCACGTCCGATTTGTCGAGGGGGTGCTGGTCCCTGCGCCCGTCGCAGAAGACGGCGACCCACTCGGCCAGCCGCTTGCCCAGCA
>DATKHW010000095.1:0-3350 GCA_035546275.1 Gemmataceae bacterium | reverse complement strand
AGCGTTCCGACGGGGAGTGAGCGGATTCGTCCGTTCCTACCCTCAAAGGACTTCGAGGCCTCCAAGCGCTTTTACGAGGTGCTAGGATTCGAGAAGGTCCTCGGCGGCGAGGTTGCAATATTCAACGCCGATTCCGGAGGTTTCATTGGGGAAAAAAAACCGGTGTCCGCTGAATGTCACTTAAATTCTTCGCAAACTCCTTTGAGCAAAAGCGCTTTTGCCTCGGCTCGCGGTCGCCGCAAGTGCATGAAGTTATCGTAGCGGCGCTTGCGAGCGCGAGGCTCGTAGCGGTCGGGGCGGTCGGCCACCCGGTGCTGGGCGACGGCGGCCAGGATCCGCTCGACAAGGTCGAGCCACGCGTCCCGGCGGGCCCGCTGGAGGTGCGGCGCAAACGCTGCCAAGATTTGCAGTGCCCCTTTGAAGCTGAGGGCGCGCGGTTCCCGGTCGTGTCGCCGGGCCGCCTGGGCCATGACGGTGCGGATCAGGTTATAGGCCGAAAAGATAAAGGAGATGTCTTGATTACCATAATACGAATCCACGATATCTTTGGTTCTATGCTCGCCACCCCCATTAAGCTTGATTGGACCGTCTCCGAAGCCGCCTTGCGCCATATTGTCCGCGCTGGCAGAAATCGCATCTGCATGGCTTGATCCCATGCGACCCTGGCGTGTAGCGCCAGCCGACGACCTGCGGCAATCGACGGACTCTATGGATTTCCGCCCCCTCAATCCGACGCGGGATGACGACTTCCCAGCCCTCACGGGATTCTGCCGTCATGAACTCGGCTACAGCCTCAGCTGCCGTCATCCAACGGTGAGCCTGACCGAAGTGGCCGACCCAGACCTGTTCATCATCTGCGATGCGAAAATAGACACCAATGATCGGTCCCACGTTTCGCCGCTTCAATTCCCACAGCCATTGATGCGAGACATAAAAACTCCGGGTCACGGGAACGGCGAACACGCCTCCAGGAAACTCGCCTCGTGCCTGCCGCAGCCGGCGGATGCCGTTTCGTCGGATCAGTCCGACACGCGACTCTGGAGCCAGATGAACGAACATCGCCACTAGCGATACCTCCATGAGCCGTACCGCCATTAGCTGTTAGCGCGTTCGCCGACATGACTAATAAGGCCGTCAGCAATCGGGGTTTCAGCTTTTCTCTAGTTCCAATTTCGTTCCAAGGCTGCCACCACCCGCGGCGTCCACGAGTACACCGGCAAGAACACCAGCGCCAGCATCGCCATGTTCGTGTGAAAGCCCCAGCCGAACACGCAGATCTGGGCGACGTGGAACCCGATCAGCAGCAGACCGATCACCGGCCGCAGATGCTTCGAGACGATCGCGACCAGGCCGCCGCATTCGCCGATTAGGGCGGCCCATTGCATCGCCGCCGCCGCCGTGCGGTTCGCCAGGATCAGCTGCGTGAACACGGAATCCTTCAGGCCGAACAGCTCCACCCACAGCTGGAGCGACACGCCGTTGGGCCACGACAGGCCGCTCACCGCCAGCTTGTTGAAGCCGGATAGCCCGTAAAACAGGCCGAGATAAAACACGCTCAGTGAATAGACCCAGCGCGGATACAGGGCCGTTCGCCAGAACCGCCGCTCGCGGTCGGCCTCGCGGATCTCGCGCCGATAGAAGTGATACCAGAGGGCGTATATCAGCAAAAAGCCGCCGGCCACGTGAGCGACGTGCGTCTCCTGGCTGGAGTTTTCAAGGTAGAGGGCGACGACCGCGTTGAACGAGAACGCCGTCAGCCAGCCGGCCCAGGGGGTGAGCCGCCGCAACGCCCACAGCACGGCCCCGGCCGCGAACAGCACGCCGCAGCCGAGAATCAGGCCGCGGTGCAGCAGCAGGTCGGCCGGCAGGAACGACAAGAGCGACGTCGGCAGCGGCGTCCGCACGTCGGATGTGCGCTTTTCGCCCCAGCAAATCTCGAAATAGCCGACCAGGAAACAGGAGCAGACCAGCACGGTCCACAGGACCAGCTGGCCGTAATGCGGCCGGGTCCGATCGCCGAGCCGATCCAGGAAGCGCGACAGCGATTTCATGGCGCCGCATCCACCGGCCAGCGCTGGCGGCGGACCACGCCGATATGGTCCGCGTCGGTCGGGCCGATCACGGTTTGCTCCACCTCGACGTAGGGCCACTGCGGGAACTGCTTCAGCCGCGGCGCCGCCATGTCGCGCACCTGATCCCCGGTTGCGACCGTGCCGAAAACGTCCACGCTCGCGGCCGGCTGGAAGCCCACGCCGACGCCGAGCGGATTGCCCCAGTAATTGCGCTGGAGGCCGAGCTTGAGGAGGTCTTGGAGGTCCTGCGGCTCGTGCAGCCGGCGCCCGTCCGGCGTGTAGACCGTGTAATCGCAGTATCGCCGCGGCGCGTCGGCGAACATCGGCGCCCGGCTGAACGGGTACAGCTCCGTGGTCACGAGCGGCACGACGGCGAAGGCCAGGCAGAACAGGCCGGCCGCCGCCAGCTCGCGGCGACCGCGCGGCGTCGCCGACCAGCCTTTGGAAGGATGAAGGATGAAGGAGGAAGGAGGAACCGGAGTCGTGTTCGATTCCTCCTTCGTCCTTCCCCCTTCCTCCTTTACTTGCGGCCCAGGAAGAGGTAATACGGCGCCTTCAGCGGCAGGTAGGGCACCTTGCCCAGGCGCTCCTCCAGCTTCACCGTTTGGAAGCGGTTTTGCAGCCATGGCAGATGATCCGGAGAGGGAAAGACGTTGTCATGGCCGAACCACGTCGGCCAGAAGAATCGCTGGAAATTGGAGTGCCGCTTCATCCCCGCGGCCGGCCACTTGCGCGAGATGTAAAAGTCCACCACGCCGATCATGCCGCCCGGCTTCAAGGCCGCGTGCGCCCGCTCCAGCGCCGCAAACCAGTTGAGGATCATCGTCAGCGAATAGGAGAACGTGACCACGTCCACGAGGCCGTCGGCCGGCTCGTAGGCGGTGGCGTCGGCCAGGACGGTGCGCACGTTGGTCCAGCGGTTGCGGCGGATGCGCTCCTCGGCGGCGGCCAGCAGCGATGGGCAGAGGTCCACGATGGTCAGGCTTTGCAAGCGGGCCAGGCGGTCGCCGAGCAGCTCGGCGTTGTAGCCAGTGCCGCCGCCGATGTCCAACATGCGGCCGGATTCGGGAATCTCCAGGGACGCCGTCATTTCTTCGCGGCCGTGCAGGAGTCGGCGGCGGAAGGCGTCGTAGTCGCCGGCCTGGGCGCGGTAGAACGCCTCCAGCCGCTCGCCGTGCGTGTCGCCGCGGACGCGGGTGAAGGCGAGGTTGTACAGCACGCGAATGTCCGACGCCAGGCCCATGAATGCTCCGTGATTCGGCGAGCGGCCGGCGTGAG
>DATKHW010000094.1:0-9443 GCA_035546275.1 Gemmataceae bacterium | reverse complement strand
TGGGCGGCGTCGAAGTGCGGCTGACCGGCGTCGCCAAGGGAGCGGCCATGATTGGGCCGAACCTGGCGACGATGCTGGCGTTCGTCTTTACCGACGCCGCCGTGTCCGCTGCGGACCTCGCGGTGCTGGTTGGTCGAGCCGCCGACCAGAGCTTCAACTGCGTCAGCGTCGAGGGCCACACCAGCACCAACGACACGCTGCTGCTATTCGCCAACGGCCGCGTCGGAGGCGCCCCGCTGCAAGGCGACGCGCTTGGCCGCTTCGGCGACGCCGTGACGGCAGTGTGCGGCGAACTGGCCCGCGCCATCGCCGCCGACGCCGAGGGAGCGACGCACCTGGTCGTCATCGACGTGGAGGGCCTGCGCGACGACGAGGAGGCCCGCCGCGTCGCCAAGACGGTGGCCGAAAGCGCGCTGGTTAAGACGGCCGTTTTCGGCGCCGACCCCAACTGGGGCCGCATCGTCTCGGCCGCCGGGTATGCCGGAGTGGAATTCGAAGAGGAACAGCTATCGCTGTGGCTGGGCGATCTGCTGCTCTATCATGCCGGCGCGCCGCAGCCGTTCGACGCCGCGGCGGCCTCCGCCTACCTGAAACGCGAGCCTACGATTCACATGCGGCTGCGCTTCCCGCTCGGCGCCGGAAAATGCACTTTCTGGACCTGCGATCTCACGCATCAGTACATTCGGCTGAATGCGGAGTATACGACGTGAGGTTCGCAGCACGCAGCGCAAGCAAGTGCTTTCGTCACAACACTTGCTTGCGCTGCGTGCTGTGCGCTGCGTGCTGATCGGACTGCCCTTTCATTCACCGCCCCATGCATTAAAATGGCAAGCGGTTAGACGACAGCGCACCCCGTGGAGATGGTGACATGGCGGCCAACTGGATCGTACGGCACGGCGCCATGCGCTTCCTCGGCGAGTTCGACGCCGAGGGCCGGGATTTCACGCGCGGCGCCGAGGTCGTCCTACGCACCGAACGCGGTCTGGAGCTGGGCCAGATCCTGTGCGAGGCGACGCCGCGCACCGTGCAGATGCTGACGGAGCCGACGCGCGGCCGGCTCATGCGCGTCCTGACCGACCAGGACCGGGCGGAGCGGGATCGGCTTATCGACATCGAACGGCGCGAGTTGGATTCGTGCGGCCGGTTCGTCGCCCAGCGGCGGTTGCAGATGGAATTGGTGGATGTCGAGCATCTCTTCGGCGGGGAGCGGATCATCTTCTATTTCCTGGCGGAGAAGCGCGTCGATTTCCGCGAGCTGGTCAAGGACCTGGCGCGCGAGTACCAGACGCGGATCGAGATGCGGCAGATCGGCGTCCGCGACGAGGCCAAGCTGCTGGCCGACTATGGCGACTGCGGCAAGCCGGTTTGCTGCAACACGCACATGGCCGTCATGCCGCCGGTGTCGATGCGCATGGCCAAGCTGCAAAAATCGACGCTGGACCCGTCGAAAATCTCCGGGCGCTGCGGCCGGCTGAAATGCTGTCTGCGCTTTGAGCAAGATGTCTACGAGGAGTTCCAGGCCGAGCTGCCGCCGGTCGGCGTCCGCGTGGTGACGTCCAAAGGTCAGGGCCGTGTGCTGGCGCAGGAGGTGCTGGCCCGCAAGGTGCTGGTCGAGTTCGAGGACGGCCGGCGCATCCCCGTCGCCGCCGCGGAGATCCTCACCCGGCTGGGCCGGTGATTATCGGACAAGGTTGATGCTCAATCCCCGCATCGAAGAACTGGTCCGCCGCGATCCGCGCTACGCCCCGGAAGCCTACGAATTTGTGTTCGACGCTCTCTCCTATGCCACGCGCCGTTTGGGCCGCATTCGGGCGGAGGCGGCGCGAACGGAAACGGGCGGGGCCAGCGACGAACACGTCTCCGTGGCGGATTTCCTCGAAGGCGCCCGCGAGCTGGCCGTGCGCGACTTCGGTCTGATGGCGCCGGCTGTGTTCCGTGCGTGGGGCGTTCGGCGGACGGACGACTTCGGCGATATCGTCTTCAACTTGATCGCCGCCGGCCTCATGGACCCCACGGCGGCGGACGACCGGGCCGCCTTCCACGACCGTTTCGATTTGCAAGACGGCCTGATGCAGGATTATCGTATCGAGGCCGGCGAAGAGCAGGAGAACCCGTCATGAAATTCGCCGTCATGCGCCTGGCCGCCGCCGCCGCCTTGTTCGTCGGCTGGATCGGCTACCTCGGCTTTCTCGCCGCCACGACGCGCAACCCCATCGTGCTGTCGCGGCCGCAGGTTCTGGTGTCGCAGCGCGACGTGATCGCCACGTACAAGGGCGGCAATGAATTCACCATTGACGAGGTGCTTTATCCCAATGACGCGGAGCCGGAGAAGGGCAAGACGCTGGTAGTCAACAACTGGGATAAATGCGAGACGTTTACGCAGCAAAACGGCTGGCGGACGGCCCAAGCGTCGGAAGGCGCCCAGTATCTGCTGCCGCTGCAAACAACGGCGGACGCCAAGGCGGATCACGGGGAGGACCGGGACGTAATGGATGTTGTGGCCACACCGACGACGGCAGCCCTGGCCGGGCCGCCGCGCATCTACCCCGACTCGCCGGAAGTGCGGCGGCAATATCAGGCCCTGGCGAAGCCGTAGCGCGGCTCGGCGACGCGCCGCCTCACGGGCGGGCGCCCTGCACGCCAAAGACCATGATAGAAATACAATGTCCCTGTTGTCTGCAATACTGGTACAGCAATTGGGCGGTCCGCGGCCGGCTGGAGCGCCTCTGCCCGGAATGCGCCGACCGGGCGCCTCGCAAGCACCCGAGCGTGGCCGCTCAATTGGGGTCTTTGCGGCGGTCGCTGCAGCGCTGCTGGTCGCGGATGGGATTTGGATTGTTCTGTGCGCAAACTGGCCGAACCTCTTCGGCGTGCCCATGCTGATTTACGGATGCCTGTTGGCGGTCCCGTGCGGTCTGTGGTTCAGCGCGGTGCTTCGGATGGGCCGATGGGGCGACGGAGCGTTCGATTGGACCATCCAGCGCTGGCCGGCGCTGATCGGCCTCATGGGACTGGCCTGCGTGCTGGCGTACTTCTCTCTGAGGCGCGGCCCGTGACGAGGTTAAGCCCTATTCTCGGTACATGTCCTCAATCTCGTTCTTGTACCGGTCCAGCACTACATTCCGCCGCAGTTTCAGGCTCACCGTCAGCTCGTCGGCGGCCACGCTGAACGGCCGCGGCAGGAGCAGGAACTTCTTCACCTGTTCGGCGCCGCACAAATCCATGAGCGCTCGCCGTACTCGCCGTTCGATCAAACCGCGCACCTCCGGCCGCCGGGCCCAATCCTCAGGTCCGCTGTCCAGCGCAACGCCTTCCTCCCGCAGCGCTCGGCGGACGTTGTCCCAGGACGGAACCAGCAGAGCGCAGAGGTAAGTTCGCCCCTCCCCGCATACGACCACCTGATCGATGCACGGATCGGCCAGCAGCAACCCCTCCACGCAGGCAGGCGCCACCTTCTTGCCGTTGGAAAGCACGAGCAGGTCCTTTTTGCGACCCGTAATGCGCAGAAAGCCTTCCGCGTCCAGCTCGCCGAGGTCGCCAGTGTGCAGCCACCCGTCGCGGATGGTCGCCGCCGTCGCCGCCGGATCGTTCCAATAGCCCTTCATCACGTTCGGCCCGCGCGTCAGAATCTCGCCGTCGGAAGCAATCCGCAGCTCGACGCCCGGCAGCGGGCGACCTACCGTCTCCACTTTGTAGCTTTTCGGACAGTTAAACGTGAGTATCGGGGCCGTCTCCGTCAAGCCGTAGCCTTGCAGGAGCAGCAGACCGGCCGCGGCGTATGTCCGTGCGATCGCCGGCGGCAGCGGCGCTCCGCCGGACGACATCCAGTCGATGCGGGGCCCAAAAACCTGGCGCAACCGCCGGCCGGTCTCCGCCGCGTCGACTGCGCGGACGGACGAAAGGACCTTTTCATAGAAGCGCGGCACTGAAGCGAAGAGCGTCGGCTGGACATCTTCGAGGTTCTGGACCAGCGTCTCAGCCGACTCCGCCAAGGCGACCGGCGTCCCGGCCGCCATGCAGAGATAGTGGTCCACGGTGCGGGCATAGATGTGCGTCAGCGGCAGCCAGTTCAGCACCAAATCGCCTGGTCCGTGCGGCATGACCTCCAGCGCGGCCAGACTGTTGCTCAGGAGATTGCCGTGCGTAAGCATTACGCCCTTCGGATTCCCCGTGGTACCGGACGTGTACATGATTGTGGCAAGGTCGGCCGGCCCAAGTTGTTCCTCCCGGCGGCGCAATTCCTGCGCCAGTCGCGGTGCGGCTCGCCGGCCCCGTTGGAGGAACGCGCGCCATGAGATCGCCTCTTCCGCGGGCGCGTCGCCTTCCATCAGGACCAGTCCCTTCAATTCCGGCAGATCGGCCCGGACCTGACGAATCTTGTCGAGCTGGGCGCGCGTGGAGACGATCAGCCAGCGAACGCCGGCCTCACGCAACTGGTAATGGACCTGCCGGGCGGTCAGCGGGGCGTGCGGCGGCACGTTGACGGCGGCCGCGGCCAAAATGCCCATGTCCGCAATCAGCCATTCGACGCGGTTCTCGGCCAGCAGGCCCACGCGGTCGCCTGGCTGGATTCCCACGTCAATAAGCGCTGCGGCAAGGGCCAGGGCGTCGGCGCGATAATCGTCCCAAGTCAAATCGCCGTAAAGGCCGTGCCGTTTGAAGCGCAGGGCGGGCAACGGCCCGAGACGCTCGGCCTGGCAGCGGTGCAACTCGGCGAGATTCTGGTACATCATGACCCATGCACCAACGGTGTGGGCGAACGGCCGGCTTCGGCTGGCTGCTGCGTCATCTTATCACGCATCCGGCGGCGCACCAGCCGGGTTAGGCCCGGCGAAGGCCCCAGTTGCTTGACCGCAAGCGCTCGCCGCTTTAAGATCAAAACATAGCGGTTGGTGCGCATTTCTCTCGGAGGTAACTGGCAATGCGAAACGGGTTCCGTCTCTTTGTCGCGGCAGCCCTGGGCATGGCGGCGTGCGCGTGGACGGCGCGGGCCGGCGAAGGCGATCGGGTCACGTTTGAAACCTTGGACGGCGTCACCCTCGAAGGCACATTTTTCAAGGCCGACCCGCAGAACGGCGCCAAGGACAAAAGCGCCACCGTGCTGCTGCTGCACAACATCGACAAGGCCAAGGGCGGCAGCAGTCATCAAGACGGCTGGGACGACCTGGCCAAGAAACTCTCCGCCGAGGGCTATTCGGTCCTCAGCTTCGACTTCCGCGGCTTCGGCAAGAGCCATGAAGTCAGCAAGGACTTCTGGGACCCCTTTAAGGGCCGCCACAACTGCCTGGCAATGCCAACATTGGCGCGGCAGAAGCCGCCGCCGACCACCATCGACCACAAGGACTTTGACGGCCACTCCAGCGAGTACTACCCCTGGCTGGTCAACGACATCGTCGCCGCCAAGTCATTCCTCGACCGGAAGACCGATCAGGGGCAGGCGAATTCGTCCAATCTAGTTCTTGTGGGGGCAGGCGAAGGCGCAACGCTCGGCGCCATGTGGATGGCGTCGCAGTGGGACCTAAAGCGCTTCGGCGGCATCGACCAAAAGACCGGCAAACTCCTGCTAGACGAACCGGAGGGCCGAGATGAAGCCGGCGCCCTGTGGCTGACCATCAGCCCTGAGCTCGGAAGTCGCGGCATGTCGGGGACGTCCCGCCGCTGGCTCTGCGACATCGCGGCGGACAACAACGTACCCATGGCGTTCCTGTTCGGCGCCAAGGACGACTCCGGCGGCACTATCGCTAAGGAGGCCATGGATCGGATTGCGAACCAGATCCGGCGCGACAACCCAAACATGAAGGATGAGGCCCTCAAGGCCAAGATCGGCGCCATCGCCATCTCCAGGGGAGTCGGAGGAGACAGCAAGCTGACCGGCAGTCAGTTGCTCGGCCTGGACGGCATTCAGGACGACATTGTAAAGGGCGTCGGCGAGCTGATCGACAAGCGCGGTCCGAGAGAAGCCCGGTCGCACACGGTGCGGATAGAAGACCAGTACTACTGGACTTTCCCCAACATGGTGCGCCCACTTCCGGCAAAAACTAATCTCGATCAGAACATCCAGCTCATGCCGGCGGATAAGTTCATCATGGCGACCAGCGGCGAATGACGGTTGGTCGCAGCGCGCCAGCTGCTACTGCCAGCGCTCACGGCCCGCCTGACGCGACAGGCGGGCCGTCTTGTTTCCCTCCGCGTGGATGGAATCGCTGGTGGATGGCCCGCAGGCGTTCGCGGTCCACGTGCGTGTATTGCTGCGTGGTGCGGATGTTGGCGTGACCGAGCAGTTCCTGCACCGTGCGCAGATCGGCGCCGCCGGCCAGGAGGTGGGTGGCGAAGCTGTGGCGCAGCGTATGCGGGCTGGCCTTGGCGTTGAGGCCCGCTCGGCGGACGTACTTCTTGACGAGCACCCAGAGCATGATGCGCGTCAGCGCTCGGCCGCCGCGGCTGACGAACACCCACGGCGCGTCCGGCATATGCACGGTCAGTCGAGGCCGCAGTCCCTCCAGAAAGGCCCGCAGCGCATTGACGGCTAACCGGCCTAGCGGCACAATGCGCTGCTTGCCGCCCTTGCCGAAGCATTTGCAGAAACCGGAATCCAGGTACACGTCTTCGAGCTTGAGGCCGACGACCTCCGACGCTCGACCGCCGGTGGCATACATCGTTTCGAGAATGGCCCGGTCGCGCAGGAAGAACTTGTCGAGCGGTTGCGGCGCCTCCAGGAGCTTGATGATGCTTTCCGGGCTTAGCACCTGGGGGATGCGCTCCCAGAGCGACGGCGACGACAGCAGTTCGACGGTGCTTTCGGTGGTTCGGTCCTCCATGCGCAGGAAGCGATAAAAGATTTTCAAGGAAACCAGATGCCGGGCGACGCTGGGTGGGGCGAGGTCTTCGGCGCGGAGGAACTCCAGGTAATGGGTCAGGTCGCGGAGGCTAGGTTTGAGGTGATCGGCGAGGCCGCCGCCGGCGACCCAGCCGGCGAAGCGGTCGAGGTCGCGGCCGTAAGCCAGCAGGGTGTTGGCCGCCAAACCGCGTTCGGCCTGGATGTAGTGGCGGAAGGCCTTAATGTCGTCGGAGAGGGCGGCGAAGCGGGCGGCGCGATCGGAAAGCATGGCGAGTCCCTTCGGTGCGGGCATTCCACTCTTATCGGCGCCGCCGGCCGCGAACGAGACCACTTCGCATCCCACGCCTGGCCTATGCGCCGCCTCTCGACCCGGCGAATTCGGCGTGATATGATCCACCGTTCAAACCAGCGTAGTTCGCCAGGCCTGCCCCTGCCCGCGCTCAGCAAGGATCATCGCAATCATGGTTTCCTCGCCCGTTCTCATCACCCCTAAAGGCATCGCAGCTGCCGAGCGGCTGCGCCGGATGCGTCCCATCCGTCGCCGGTTTCGCTCAGCCGCTGCAGCAGCGGGCCTGGGTCTTGGCGTCACGCTGTTCCAGCTCGCCCTGGCCTGCATCCTCTCCGGCCAAATCGATCCGTGCCGTGCGTATTTGCATTTGTCTGAGTGGGACAGCCACTGGTACGCGGGAATCGTGGACGAGGGCTACCAAAGTCCGGCGACGCTGACCCGTGACGCCCACGGCAACGTTGCGTTCTTCCCCGCTTACCCGCTCAGCGGCTGGCTAATCCGCGCCGCGACGGGGTGGAACACGGAAACATCGCTTCTTACGGCCGCACAGCTGGCGTGCTGGGGTTTTTGGACCTATGCGTTTCTGTTGTTTCAGCGCTGGCGCGTCTCGCCGAGATTGGCTGTGTTAGGCAGTTTGCTGATCGCGAGTCGGCCGGCGGCCTTTTTCCTCGTGGCCGCCTATTCCGAGCCGCTTTTCCTCATGAGCCTGCTCGGCTTCTTCTACTGGTCGGCGGCGGAATCCCGCGCCGCTCCTTTCCTGGCCGCCCTGCACGGCTTCGTCCTCACCGCCACGCGCATCGCGGGCTTGCCGCTGATCGTCTATCCGATTCTCCACGCTTGGCTGAGCGGACCGCGAGACGCCGGCGGATTGGGGCGCAAGGCCGTGCGGCTCTTGCCCGCAACGGCCGTCGCCGCGTTCGCCGCCCTCGGCGCCGGTCTGTTCCTTCTGTACTGCCAGGTGCGCTTCGGGTGCTGGGACCTCTACATGAGGACGCAAAATGTGGGTTGGGGCGTGCAGCCGGATTATCTAGCCTTTTTCGACGGCAGCGCGTACCCAAACGGACTGCCGCCCGCACCAGTCTATTATTTCGCTCCTGAATGGTTCAGTCGCTTCTTCAGCTTGCTGCTGCTGCCGGTCTTCGGCTGTCTAGTGGCGGCGGAAGGGCGCGCGGCCCGGTGGGCCATCGATACAAAAAGGAGGCTGCGCGTTGGCTTTTACCTGGCGGCCTGGATCATCTACTACCTGTCCGTCGCCGGAACCAGCCGCCTCGGTTTGACCAGCATGACGCGCTACGTCCTCGGTCCTGAAATCCTGCTCATACTCTGCTTAATTCATTTGCTGACGCAGGCTCGCTTGCGCTGGGGCCGATTGCCGCTTGCGGTTCGCATCTCCCTGGCGGCATTCATTCTGTTTGGACTGTTCGGGCAGATCGTGTGCATCGTCCGTTTCACCCGCGGCTATTGGGTGGCCTGAGCAGCGGCGCCAGAGCGCCCGGGCAGTCTGCTTTCGCGGCTCTGGACTGTGCCGGGGAGACCGGCGGCCGGGTCTGGCATTTCGGCCGGCGCCACGGAGCCTGGTTTTTTGGGAATGAAGCTGGTTGCCGCCGCCGAAATCTGGTTGAATGTTTTGCACCAAGCAGCAGACCTGCCTTGGCGCAGATAGAGACGGCGATTGGAGTGATAAGCCGCCCGTTCCACAGCAGATCCCGTCGGGTTTGCCGGGCGTTTCACACTCTGTCAGGAGACGCGAAATGAACACAGTGGTTCGATGTACTTCCATTCGCTGGCTTGCGGCCGCCGTGCTGGCGTCGCTGTCTGTTTGCGCCGCCACGCGGGCCGACGAGTCGCGCGACATGCAAGCGCTCAAAAAGGCCACCGTCGACGGCAAGTACACGAGGTTGCTCACCGTAATCCACGTGCCCAGCGACAAGGACGACTACGGCGAATTCAACGACTACGGCGCTTACGACGGCACAGAATGGGCCGGCTACTCGGGGCTGCCCAAAGGATACTGGGTCTATATCTTCCCGAACTGGTACATTTGGGAAAAGGAAGGCAAGGGCGGGGCCAACGTGCCTCTCGAGAAGGCCTCGGTGGACGGCAAGTACAGCAGGCTGCTCGCCGTCATCACCGTGCCAGCCGACAAGGACGGGTACGGCGAGTTCAATGACTACGGCGCCTACGACGGCACGGAGTGGGCCGGTTACAAGGGCCTGCCGCCCGGCTATTGGGTCTACGTCTACCCGCGCTGGTACATCTGGAAGAACAGCAAATAGAATGGCGCCGCCGGCTCACGGGCCAAGCAGCTCGTGAGCC
>DATKHW010000093.1:0-11453 GCA_035546275.1 Gemmataceae bacterium | reverse complement strand
GAGGCGCCGACGCGGTATTTCAAGTTCGACGACGACGGCATCACCGACGAGATCGTTGAGGGCCGCCGGCCGAGCAGCTATTTCATCCCGATCGCCACGCCGCGGAAGAAGGGGAAGCAGGCGTCCCTCGAATCCCAATGGACCCAGGACCGCGCCCGCGAAAACGACGACATCAACTTCATCCGCAGCCGGGTCGCGCTCTGGCGCGACCGCGGACGGACCGAAATCACCCCCGTCAGCCGGAATCTTCTCGAATACTGGACCCGGCCGGATCGGGAGAAAAAACTGTTCTTCTGCCAGATCGACGCCCTCGAAACGCTCATCTACCTCACGGAAGGCGCGGAGAAGTTCGGCGACGCTTCGATCCTCAACAAGCTGCAAGAGGCCTGTGCCGCGGCCGGGACGACCTTGTTCCGCCTGGCGTGCAAGGCGGCGACGGGCAGCGGCAAGACGACCGTGATGGCCATGCTCGTCGCCTGGCACACGCTCAACCGCCGCGCCTACCCGAACAACGGTCGCTTCGCCGACGCCTTCCTGATCGTCACGCCCGGCATCACCGTCCGCGACCGGCTGCGCGTCCTGTTGCCGTCCGACCCCGGCAATTACTACCAGGCCCTCGACCTCGTGCCGCCCGACGACCTGGCCGAGCTGGGCACGGCCAAGATCGTCGTCACGAACTACCACGCCTTCAAGGCGAGGGAGGGCGACGACGCGGCCCGGTTGACGAAAGCCATCCTGGCACGCGGGAAGAACGGGGCGTTCACGGAAACCCCGGCCCAGGTAGTGCGGCGGGTTTGCCGCGAGCTGGGCGCCAAGCGGAACATCGTCGTCCTCAACGACGAGGCCCACCACTGCTATCGCTCCAAACCCGCGGAGGAAGGGGAGAAGCTGACCGGCGACGAGAAGAAGGAAGCGCAGGACCGCGAAGAGGCGGCCCGCCTCTGGATCACCGGCCTGGAAGCGGTGAAGGAGAAGATCGGCGTAAAGGTGGTCTACGACCTGTCCGCCACGCCGTTTTACCTCCGCGGCTCCGGCTACGCCGAGGGGACGCTGTTCCCGTGGGTCGTGTCCGACTTCTCCCTCATCGACGCCATCGAGAGCGGCATCGTCAAGGTGCCGCGGGTCCCCGTCGCCGACGACGCCATGACCGGCGACTTCCCGACCTTCCGCGATCTCTGGTATCGCATCCGCGACGCCCTGCCGCGCAAGGGCCGCGGGACCGAAGCCGTCTCCGGCCCGCCGCAGCTGCCCGCCCAGCTGGAGGCGGCGCTGCAGAGCCTCTACGCCCATTACCGCAAGCAGTACGAGGCCTGGGAGAAGGACGCCGAGAGCCGGGCGGACGGACGCACCCCGCCGGTCTTCATCGTCGTCTGCAACAACACCAACGTCAGCAAGCTCGTCTTCGACTACCTCGCCGGTTACGAGACCGATGCGGCCCACCCGGACGGTAGCCCCGTCGTCGCCGCCGGCAAGCTGCCGATCTTCAGCAACGAGGACCACGGCCGTTGGGTCGGCCGGCCCAACACGATCCTCGTGGACAGCCAGCAGCTTGAATCGGACGAAGGCATGTCGGCCGATTTCAAGAAGCTGGCCCACGCGCAAATCGACGAATTCAAAACGGAAATCCGCCGCCGTTTCCCCGGCCGCGACGCCGACGCGATCACCGACCAGGACCTGATGCGCGAGGTGCTGAACACCGTCGGCAAGGCGGGCAAGCTGGGCGAGAACGTCCGCTGCATCGTCTCCGTCTCCATGCTCACGGAGGGATGGGACGCGAACACCGTGACGCACATCCTGGGCGTGCGGGCGTTCGGCACGCAGCTGTTGTGCGAGCAGGTCGTTGGCCGTGGACTGCGGCGCATGAGCCACGCCTTGAACGAGGACGGCCGGTTCGAGCCGGAGTATGCCGAGGTTTACGGCGTGCCGTTTTCGTTCATGCCGTGCGCGGGCAGCGGCGCCGAAAAGAAGCAACCGCCCCGGCCCAAGCCTGGCCGCGTCCGCGCCCTGGCCGAACGGCTGGCGCAGCGCCCGTACCTGGAAATTACCTTCCCACGCGTCGCCGGCTATCGCTACGAGATGCCGCCGACACGGCTGGACGCTCACTTCACCGAGGAATCGAACGTCGTTCTGTCCGCGGCCGACATCCCGACCGAAGTGGAAAACGCCCCCATCGTCGGCGAGACCGTCTTCCTCACCCTCGACGACGTGAAGCAGCGGCGGGAGCAGGAGATCGCCTTCGCCATCGCGAAGGTGGTGCTGGAGAAGTATTTCCGGGCCGAGGACGCCGAACCGGCGTCGGAAGCGCAGCCGCCCCGGAAGGGCGTGCAGGTTTGGCTGTTCCCGCAGGTGCTGGCGATCGTCCGCCGCTGGATGGCCGAGTGCGTCGTCTGCAAGGACCACACGTTCCCGCAGCTCTTGCTGTTCGTCCAGAAGGCGAACGAGGCGGCCGAGAAGATCCATCGGGCGATCGCGGCCGCCGCTTCCACCGACCGCCGGCTCCGCGCGGTGTTGCAGCCTTACGACACGCTCGGCACGACGGCCCACGTCTCCTTCGACACGACCAAGCCGACCTGGCGGACGGCCGCCGACAAATGCCACGTCTCGCACGTCCCCTGCGACAGCGGCTGGGAGGCCAAGTTCGCCCAGACGCTGGAGGGAATGCCCGAGGTGAAGGCCTACGTCAAGAACCAGAACCTCTGGTTCAAGATCCCCTATACCTACGAAGGCCGGCCCGGCAATTACTATCCCGATTATATCGTCCGCATCGACGACGGCCGCGGGTTGGACGATCTGCTGAACGTGGTCGTCGAGATTTCCGGGCGGGAGCTGGGGGAGAAGGAAGCCAAGGCGGAGACGGCGCGAACGATGTGGGTCCCGGCCGTGAACAATGAGGGCGCCTTCGGGCGGTGGGCGTTCCTGGAAATCCGCGACCCGTGGGATGCGGAACATGTGATTCGGAATTGGCTCATGAGCCGAGCCAAGCAGTATAATGCGGCGGAAGCGCACTCCAAGGAGGAATAGCCCCATGACCACCGCAACCGCGAGCCTCATTTCTTCGACCCCCGGGGTGTGCGGAGGTGAGGCCTGCATCCGCGGCACGCGCATCATGGTTTGGTTGCTTGTGTACATGCGCCGCCGCGGCCGCACCGACGCCGACATCCTGGACGGCTATCCCGGCTTGACCCAGGCCGATCTGGACGCCGCCTGGGACTACTACGGCCAGCACGCGACGGAAATCGAGCAGGCCATCTGGCGGACCAACGTGGCGGCGGACTGCGAACCGGGCGCGCTCATGCCGGCCTGGGCGCTGGTGTACGCCCGCCTCATCGGCCTGACCGACGATCAGATCCGCGATTCCTTCGATCCGCCGCTCGACGCCGCGCAGCTGGACGCGGCTTGGCAGGAATACCGCCGGCATCCGGAGCAGATCGACCGCCGCATCGCCCAGAACCGCTTGGTGGCGTGAATCATGGCTGCCCTGCTTGCCGACGAGAATTTTCCGCGGCCCGCCGTCGAGGCGTTGCAGGCTTTGGGTCATGACGTGCAAACCGTGCAGGACGCCGGGCTGCGCGGACGAACCGACGTCGAGGTGCTGACTGCGGCGACCGCGGCGCGGCGAGCCGTCGTCTCCCATGACCGGGATTACCTGCGGTTGCACCGCACCAACCGGCCGCACGCCGGCATCGTCTTTTGCACGGCCGACGTGGACTCGGGCGCCCTCGCCGTGCGCATCGACCAGGCGCTCCAGGTCGGCTCCCTGACGGACCAACCGGTTCGCGTGTACCGTCCTTCGATTCCCTGAGAGGACCACGCATGGCCCGCAAGAAAGCAAGCGGCTCTTCGACCCCGAAGAAGACTCCCCCGCCCCCCGCCGTCTCCCCCGTGGACGCCATCACCCACAAGGACGCGCGCACCAACATCCCCACCCGCGAATTGGCCGGGTTCGCCGCCGACGACGAGACGGCCCCGAAATCCGTCCTCTACCCGCGCGACCCCTCCCTCGATCCGCAGCTCGTCTGGAAGGGCAAGGACGAACAGGACCGCCATCCGCTCGAAGTCCCGGCCGTGCCGATCTACATCCAGGAAAAGGTGCATCCCCTGGCCATCATCGAGGACCTGCGCCAGCGGGCCGCCGCCGGCAAACCGAAGCCGCGCGACCTCTTCTCCGACTTCAACGGCCTCGACGATTTCCAGAAGCGCGTGGACTTCTACCACCACGACCAGCACTGGAGCAACCGCCTCATCCTCGGCGACAGCCTGCTGGTCATGACCAGCCTGGCCGAGAAGGAGCGGCTCAAGGGCCGCGTCCAGATGGTGTATATCGACCCTCCGTATGGGATCAAATTCGGGTCGAACTGGCAGGTCAGCACGCGCAAGCGCGACGTCAAGGACGGCAAGGCCGAGGACGTGACGCGGCAGCCGGAGCAGATCAAGGCGTTCCGCGATACGTGGGAGCTGGGCGTCCATTCGTATCTGACCTACCTGCGCGACCGGCTCACCATGGCCCGCGATCTGCTCACGGAGAGCGGCAGCGTGTTTGTGCAGATTGGGGATGAGAATGTGCATGTGGTGCGGTGTGTGATGGATGAGGTGTTCGGGAGCGAGAACTTCGCTGGTCTGATCTCCTTTTACAAGACAAGCTCGCAAAGCGCCACGAAGCTCGCGTCGGTTGTGGACTACTCCTGTTTTACGCCAAGCACCTGCCCAGCCAGAAATACCGAGCGATCTTGCGCCTCAAAGAGGCTGGCGAACGCGGAGCCAAGCAATACACGGTGCTGATTTCAGCCGACATGAACCAAGTTCGCCGAATGACCAGCGGTGAACTCGCGGGCCGAGATCCCATCCCGCCCGGGTGGAAGGTTTGTGCGCTGGGTCCAACAACGTCGCAGGGATACCAGGAAGGCAGAAGCGGGCCCTACCTGTTTCAAGGAGAGACTTTTCGCCCAAGCCATGGGCGCCACTGGAGCCTCGACCCGTCTCCCGGAAAGGAAATGGACCGGCTCGCAAGCTTGGGGCGCCTGCGGAAGTCTGGAGAAGGGCTCCGCTCCGTGTTGCTTACCGAGGATAACCCAACAACTGACCTCGATAATATATGGCTTGACACTGGATCGGGCAGCTTTACGGAGGATCAAATCTATGTTGTCCAGACCAATGTGAAAGCAATTCAGCGTTGCCTCCTGATGACCACCGACCCCGGCGACCTCGTCCTCGACCCGACGTGCGGCAGCGGCACGACGGCCTACGTGGCGGAGCAGTGGGGCCGCCGCTGGGTGGCCATCGACACCAGCCGCGTCGCCCTGGCCCTGGCCCGCACGCGGCTGATGGCGGCGCGGTTCCCGTACTACCTCCTCGCCGACTCGCCGGAAGGGCGGAAGAAGGAGGCGGAGACGCTGGCGAGCGGGGGGCGTCAGCCCCCTGATGCGGCGCCGAATCAGGGGGCTGACGCCCCCCGCTCGCCGGAACAGCGCGACATCCGCCGCGGCTTCGTCTATAAGCGCGTGCCGCACGTCACGCTCAAGAGCATCGCCAACAACCCGGACATCACGGAGGGCATGACGCGCGAGGAGATCGACGCCGCCATCCGCAAGCACGCCGAGACGGAAATCCTGTACGACCAACCCTACGAGGACAAAGGCGTCGTTCGCGTGACGGGGCCGTTCACCGTCGAGAGCCTGTCGCCGCACCGGATGCTGCCCCCCGCTCGCCAGCGCCCACGGACGATTACCTGACCACCATCCTCGACAATCTCCGCAAGGCCGGCGTGCAGACCACGATGAAAAAAGAACGGCTCACGTTCGACCGCCTCGACGTGTTCCCCGGCGAATACATCCAGGCCGAGGGGACCTACACCGAGGGCGGCGCGTCGAAAGCCGTGCGCGTCAGCGTCGGGCCGGAGTTCGGCACGGTCGGGCCGGAGTGGATTCAGAAGGCCGCGCTGGAAGCGATTCGCGGCAGCCAATGCGAATTGCTGCTGGTGTGCGGCTTCGCCTTCGATCCGCACGTCGCCGAGCAGGCGCAGGAGCTGAAGAAGGAGATGCGCTTCGGCAAGGTGCGTATCCTGCCGGTGCGCATGAACCCCGACCTGGCGATGGGCGACGAATTGCTGAAAAAGACGGGGAGCGGCAACCTGTTCATGGTCTTCGGCGAGCCGGACATCGAGCTGAAGAAGCAGAAGGACGGCCGGCTGATCGCGGAGGTCCGCGGCGTGGACGTGTACGATCCGACCACCGGCGAAGTGCGCAGCCACGGGACCGACGACATCGCCTGCTGGTTCCTCGACGCGGACTACGATGGCCAGAGCTTCTTCGTGCGCCACGCCTATTTCTGCGGCGCCGACGAGCCGTATGAGAAGCTGAAAAAAGCGCTGCGAGCGGAGATCGACGAGGGGGAATGGGCGAAATTGTACGCGACCAAGAGCCTGCCGTTCGAGGCGCCGCGGAACGGCAAGATCGCGGTGAAGGTCATCAACCACTACGGCGACGAAGTGCTGAAGGTGTTCCGGGCGCCGTAGGGTGGGTCGACCCACTCTATTGCATAACGACTTAATGCTCCTCCACCAAAAACCGCACCCCCACCTCATAGCGCCCATCTGGTTGCGGCGAGGCGCGGACGATGCACGCCGGCACCTCCATCTCCTGGCCCGGGGCGTCGGCCGGCAGCAAGATGTGCAAGAGCATCGACGGCGGCCGGCACGGCATAAGCAGCCCCATGCCCCGCAGCGAAATGTCCTTGGCCTCCGACAGAATCTCCTGGCCCCGCGACGACCCGGCGACCACCGGCGCCACTCGCACCGATCCTTCCAGCCGCAACCGGGCCTGGTTGCGACGATCGGGCAGCGCCTGCAAATGGTCCCGCAGGCTTTTCAACAAGAGCGGTCCGGTTTCTTCCAGAAGATGCACCGCCGCCTCGCCCTGGCAGCGCACCGGCTCCATCCGCACCGTCACTTCCGTCAGGCCCGTCGACTGGGCCGGGGGCGGCGCGGCGACGGAGACCTTGATGCCCGGCTTTCTGCCCAAGAGGCGCTGCAAGCCGCCCCCAGCCGTCGACACCAGGTAGACGCGGTCCTCGCCGTCCGACTGCAAACGTTCCGCATGCCATTCCTCGCCGAACCCGCGCAGCCGCAGCCGGGCCATGCCGGGCGGCAGGCGAGCGAAGAATTGATGCTCCAGACTGCGGCCCGGATGAAGCAGATAGCGCGTGTTGTTGAATTCGCGCACTTGCAGATCGCCGGCCGCAGCCGCCACCAGGCCGTTGATGGCCTGGCGCATCCGCGTCCGCGTCGTCGGCGTCAGCTCCAGGTCGCAGTCCAGGCTGGGCGCGACGCTCGTCACGGCCCGGTTAGCGCCTGGCCGCGCTGCGCCGCTTAACGCGGCCAACAGTTCGGCGCAGTTCGGCGTTCGCCGGGCCGGGTCGGGGATCAGCGCCCGTTCCAGCACGATGCGATCGGTCGCCGGCGCCAGGCTGAGGTCGGGCTGGATTCGCTGACGGGCCGATGTCATTTGGCGCGGGCTGAAGGCGCGGAACGGATGGGCGCCGGTCAGCAGCTCATAATAGATCAGGGCCAGGCTGTACACGTCGCTGGAAGCGTGCGGACGGTTCTCGAACAGCTCCGGGGCGGCGTAGCGCGGATTGAGAGCGGCGGGCGATTGGCCGGCCGGGGCGTGGATCAGCTCGACCAGGCCGAAATGCAGCAAGCGCAGCCGGCCGTTGCGCAGGGTCAGATGGCGCGGCGTCAGCCCCAGGTGGCGCACGCCGTGCGACCGGGATAGTGCGTCGAGCGCCTGTCCCGCCTCGCCCAGATAGGCCAGCAGCTCGGCGCGCGGCAGACCGGTTTGGCCGGCGGCCTGACACTCCGCCAGACGGCTGGCCAGCGTCGTCGTACAGGGATCGGTGAGGATCGCCAGCCGATGATCGCCGCCTCCGACGATCTCCATGGGCTCCAGGGCGTCGTGCCGCAGCGTTCGCAAGCGAGCCAGTCCCTCGGCTTCCTTGCGACCGTCGCTGAAATTCATGCCGAAGATAAAGCGGACCAGCCGATCGCGTCCGTCGGCCGTCCGCGCGGTCCAGGTTTCACCGGCGGGGCTGCGGGCGATGCACTCCAGGAATTGCATCCCCGCCAGGGGATCGCTGGAGGCGACGGTGTTCGTCGCCCTCACGCCGGACCCCTCTCCCGCAGGAGGAGAGAGGGGCGGTTGCAGCCGTTGCGTCCCCGTCGGAGCGACGGGGGTGACTTCGGCGGCCTGCTCCCCCGAGAGGGGCGGCCGCAGCGGCTCCGTCGGTGTGTTCCGCGCATGGTCGACTTGCCGCGTATCGCCGGCGGGTGGGACGGCGGCCTGCTTGGCGCCGGGACCCGCCGCGGCGACCGGCGTTTTGGTCAGATCCACGACGGAGATGTCGGCGCAGGTGATTCCCTTGGGCCGCTGCGGCGCGGACGGCGGCGGACCGACCGGCGCTGCGATCTGGCCGGTGCGCAGGGCCTCGACGAAGGCGGTGCAAGACGGGAAGCGCTGGCGCGGCTCTTTGGCCAGCGCCCGCGCCACGACCGCGCTGTCGGACGCCGACAACTGGCCCAGGTCCGGCTCCGCCTGCATGTGCTGCAGGGCCATCTGACGGAAGTTCTTGCCCGTGAACGGCGTCGCCCCGGTCAACAATTCGCAATAAGCGATGGCTAGACTATATTGATCGCTGAACAGGCTCATGCGGCCGAGGAAGCATTCCGGCGCGGCGTAGAGCGGCGTGCCGGCCCCCATTTGCAGGGCGCTGGGCGCCACGCCGCTCATCTCGGCCAGGCTGTTGACCAGGCCGAAGTCGCCGACCTTGACGTGCCGGCCGACGAGGAAGAGGTTGCGCGGCTTCACGTCGAGGTGCTGCAAGGCGTGCTCTTGGTTGAGCAGGTCGAGCACCTCGGCCGCCTCCTCGAAATAGCGCAGCAGCTCCGTCCGCGGCACGCCGGGCAGGCCGGCCGCCTGGCACTCGCCGAGCAGGTCGTGCAGGCTGCGGTCGGCCAGCTCCATGACGATGACCAGCTCGCCGTTGATCCGCTCGACGCGGTCCATGCTCAGCAAAAAGGGATGGCGCAGGGATTTGATGTGCTGCAGCGCCCGCAATTCCTGCTCGGCGCCGGCGGGGCTGTCGCGATGCAGGTCGTCGTTGTCGCCGCGGACGAACTTGACGGCCTTGAATAGACCGCCGGGCGCCTCGCATTTCCAGACTTCGCCGAAACCGCCCACGCCCAACGGCTCGACGAGCCGATAGCCGGGAATCGGTTCCATGTTCGGCGACTTCGCCGCGTACATTTCCTGACGCCCTGTTCCGCTTCCTCTCGCCAGGTCGCATCGGCCGCGAACCTACACTGGCGGCGGCCTGGGGCTTCGTTTTCACGCCCCGGCGAGAGGATTTCTGTCCCGCAAAAAGTTTAGCTCATGAATGGGCGCCAGAGCGGCCGTCAACCCGCGTCGCCGAGGAAGAGGGCGCCGGCCTCGCAACCGTCGTCGCACGGCTGGATGCGGACCAGCCGGGCTGGCACCGGCGCCGCCGGAGCGCCGCCGCCGGGCGATAGGAAAACGACCACGCGCCGCCCCGCCGGCTTGACCGGCAGCAGCAGGCCCATGCCGGTGCGCGACAGGTTCCGGGTGCGGGCGTGGACCACCGCCTGCGGCGCCCCGTCGTCGCTGAGCAGCTGGACCTCGATCGGCTGTTCGAAGGGGACGCGGTCCTGCCGACGGCGGTCCGGATGGGCTTGCAAGGCGCCGCGCAGCGCGTCGAGCAGAATCGGGCCGGTTTCGTCCAACAGCTGTGCGGCCCGCGCCGAACCGAAACCGATCGGCCGCGCCTCGATCCGCACATCGGCCAGGGGCGAATCGGAATGCGAATGGAAGCGGAAAGCGATCTCCCAATACGCCGATTTTTCCGCGGCGCGAGCCCCCTCGCCCCTCCCCCTCTCCCCCTGCGAGAGAGGGAGAGGGGTGAGGGGGGCTGCCTGGTAAATGAGAGCGCCGTCCCGTTCGCCTGCCGGTTCGGCCTGCCAGCGACGGCCGAAATCCGCCAGCAGGGCGGGGGCTGTTTCGGCGGCGGCGCGGGCCACGCAATCATGGCGAAGGCGCTCGCCGGGCTGGAGCAGATAGCGGAACAAGCCGTGTCGGCGCAGTTGCCATCCGCCGGCGGCGTCGGCGACGACTTCCGCCAGGATGACAGCGGCCGCTGGGTCGATCTCCGCCGCGGAGACGCCGGCCGTCGTCGTGGCGGCGCCGCGCTGTTCCAGCGCCGCCACCAATTCCAGGCACGACTCGAAGCGGCGGCTGGCCGTGCGGTCGAGCGCCCGGGCCAGGACAGTTCGATCCGCCGCATCCAGCGGGCTGAGGTCCGGCTGCGAATAGGCTCGCGCCGTCGGCCGGGCGCCGGGGCCGAGCGGATGGACGCCGGTGAGCATTTCCTGAAAGAGGAGAGCCAGGCTATACGGATCGCAGAAGCGGCTGACCGCATTGGCGCCGAGCTCCGGGGCGGCGTAGCGGGGGTTCATCTCGGCCAGCGACTGTCCCGACGGCAGCCAGAACCATGCGGCCAGGCCGAAATCGGCGGCGAGCGCCTGCCCATTCGTCAGCTGCACCGCATCGGGATTGAGGGCGAGATGCGCGGCCCCATTGCGGCCGTTGAGGACGTCGAGGGTCCGGGCGATGTTCTTGAGCGCGCCCAGCAATTCCGGCCGGGGGACGCCGCGCCGACCTTCGGCGCGGCAGGCGGTCCAGCGTTCGCGGAGGGTCGGCCCCAGGCGCGGCGTCACGACGATGAGCTGGCCGCCGTCGTCGCTGACCAGGCTGTACGGAACCAGCCCCGGATGACGGACGGAGCGGAGCAGATGGAGGCCGTCGCGGCGAGCGTCGGCGTCGATCTCGGCGAGACCGTGGAAGAACTTGACCAGGCACTGTCGGCCGTCGGTGGTGTGGGCCGTCCACACTTCGGTGGTTTCGCCGTGGGCGACGCGTTCCTCGAACTGAATGCTGGCCAGCACGCCGCTATGCGGCGCCCCGTGGTTCGACCCCGGCGTGGCGGCGTCCAAGCCGGCGTTCGGCCTTGTTTCGCGGAGACTTCGTTCCGCCGGCGAGCGGGGGGCGTCAGCCCCCTGATCTTTGTCCGCCGTCTCGGCCAGCAGCGCCGCAATGAACTGCGTGCAAGACAAAAACCGCTTAGCCGGATCTTTAGAGAGCGCCCGCCCGACGACGCCCCGATCCGCTTCCGGCAGCCGGCTCAGATCGGGTTCGGCGTTGGCATGCTGCAAGGCCATCTGGCGGACGTTGGCGGCACGGAACGGCAGCTCGCCGGTGAGCAATTCATGGTACGAAATGGCAAGGCTGTACTGATCGCTGGCGGGGCTGGGTTCGCCGCGGAAGGCTTCCGGCGAGGCGTACACCGGGCTGACGACGCCGGGCCGGCAGGTCGGCGCCTGGGCCGGCGAC
>DATKHW010000092.1:0-2040 GCA_035546275.1 Gemmataceae bacterium | reverse complement strand
CCACGACGAAGGGCCGCTTGACTGGTCCAACCGGGTGCTCAGTGGAAACCGGCATGACCGGGATCTTGGCGTCGGCGCCCGCTGGCTGGGAGAAGCCGACGCCTGTACCGAGCGGCGCCTTGTCCTTCTCCTTCTTGGCCGCGGCGAAGTAGCCCCACGACGTGATGAGCGACGGGTCGATAATGAGGCGAATGGTCACTTCGTGGATCGGCGATTTGCTGCCGCGGTCATTGACGACCTGATAGAGATAGAGGTAGCGCGCTTTCTTGTCGAGTCCCGGCGACGGCTTGAGAGCGTCGTCCAGGCCGGTCTGGAACTGTGTGTCGAAGCTCTTGACGCCCGTGCCCCACGTGTCGTCGCCGCGACCCTCGCCGCGGTCGAGGACCATGAAGTAAATGGAGCCGCCGAACGCTTTCGGCTCGTTGGCCGCGCTTTCAATCACGCCGCTGGCCAGGACCTTGTCGCTGGGCGTGCCCGGGTTGGCGTAGCCGGTGAACCGTTGCAGACCCTCGGCGCGAACTGTGGGCGGAGCTAGCGGCGCCATCACGGCGACGGCCAGGAGCGCCAGCCCCGCCAGGTGCGCCCGCGCCCTACGGAGAAGTTTCATTGGCGTTGCTCTTTCTCGAATGACTTTGGTGTAACAACCACGTCGCTGTCGCCTGGCAGTTCGCAAATCGCATACCGTTGCCAGTTCCCGCTCGCTCTGTCTGCACCAGTCGTGCAGCTGTCTCGCCGATGCAGCCTATTGTGCCGCCTTTGCGGCTATCGTCTGAATGTGGCTGCGATTCGGGCAGGAAAAACACCGTGTTCCAGCGCCCCGCCGTTAGCGCTGCGGGGTTAGCGCGGTTAGCGCGGTTAGCGCGCCCAGATTGGAGAGCAGCTCCCAATCGCGCGCCTCGGCCACAGTCCCTTTCCAGCCCGCCTCGGCCGCCCGCGCGAGGTTGTACATCTCGCGCGCCGTCACATAGTGGTAATGGAAACGCGGGTTTTCACGCGCGCGCCGGGCCAGGTCCTCGTGAAATTGCACCATCGGGTCCCCCAGAAGAACCTCGTGGCTCTCCTCCGCGGCGCCGTGGCAGTGCAGCTTGACGAAGAACCAGTCCGGCCGCACCGCAACCTGGACGCGGGCGCGCAGCCACAAGTCGATCCGGCTGCTTGAGGCTGGCTGACTGGCTTGGATGCAGCCGTTTTCTAAACGCGGCAGCAAGCCATACTTTCGCCGGCGCCAGTTCAGCAGCAGCGGGCCCTGGATGAGCAAGAGCGCGTCGTCCGGGCGCGTCCCGGCGCCGGCGTCGACGCCGGTTTCATGCGAACAGGGCCGGCCGGGAATGTCGCGGGCATAATAGATGCTATTTATCTTTTGAATCTGTGCGGCGTCCGGCGCGGACGGCAGGGTGAAATCGGCATAGCAGCCGGTTTCGTGCAGGATTCGCAATTCGTTGTTGACGCCGCACCATCGGCCGTCGGGGCGCGAATTGCACAGCGCCCAGTTGCCGTGGACGAAACCGTAAGCGAGTTCTCCACCGTCCTGCCGGCGCGACAGCAAGCCGTGGCGGCGGGCCAACGTATCCGCGAATTGAAGCAGCGTCGCTCGGAGATTATCGGCTGTGTCGCCGTCGTGGTGCAGATGCACTTCGACTTCGCCGAAACCACCGCGGCAGAGGTCGGCCAATGCGTCGAGGTATTCCGGCTCGTATTCCTCGGCGGGGTAAAAGAAGGAATGGCGCGGGGGCCGGCCGTCGGCGTCGCGGAACCAGGCGAATTGCCGCGGATAATCTCGCACCCAGCGCTGGACGCGCGATCGACTAATCGCCGCCGCGGGTCGGTTCTGTTTCGGCTCGTAATGATCGGCGATGCACAGCAGCAGGTGGATTTCCTCATCGCGCCGAGGAGGCCGGCGCTTGGGAATCTCCCTGACGTATGATCTGAGCCAGCGACCGAGGTTGCGCATCATGGCGGCCAGGTCCTCACACTCGGGCGGCCAAATCGCGCGCCGCTGCTGCCGCCGGTGCGGGGGCGCTGTACGCCGCTTTCACCCAG
>DATKHW010000091.1:0-21335 GCA_035546275.1 Gemmataceae bacterium | reverse complement strand
CACGCTCTCATTTACGCCCTGATCCGGCTGGCCGATCCGCAGGCGACGCGCATGGGCCTGGCCGACGCCAGCCCGGCGGTGCAACGCGGCGCGCTGATCGCGCTGGACCAAATGGAAGGCGGCGGCCTGAAGCGCGAGGAGGTCCTGCCGCTGCTGTCCAGCGCCGACCCAGCCACCGCGCGAGCCGCCGTGCGCGTCATCCAGGCACATACGGATTGGGCCAAGGAGACGCTCGGTCTGCTCCGCAAGTGGTTGCAGGAAGGCGACGCCGACGCCGGGCGACAGGAATTGCTGCGCGGCCTGCTGACCGCCTTCGCGGCCAAGCCGGAGGTGCAGGACGTGATGGCCCAGGCGCTCCGCAGCGAGCGGACCTCGCCGTTCCTGCGCCTGCTGCTGCTGGAGGCGATCGCGCGAGCGCCGGTGGAGCGATTGCCGTCCACTTGGACGGCGGAGTTGCGCTGGTGCCTGGACTCCGATGACGAGAAAGTCGTGCGGCAGGCGGTCACGGATCTGCGCGCGGCCCGAGTCAGCGAGTTTGCCCCGGTGCTGCTGAAATTGGCGGCCGACGCGAATCGGCCCAAGGACCTGCGCATCAGCGCCCTCGGCGCCGCTGTGCCGCAGCTGGGTAGGGGCGGGGTGACCCCGCCCCTACTCGACGCCGACTCGTTCAGCTTCCTGTGTGCGTGCCTGGGCGACGATCAGCCGCTGGTGCGGCTCTCCGCGGCCGACGTGCTCGGCCAGGCGCCGCTCAACCTCGGCCAGCTGCAAGCGCTGGCCGACAAGGTCGCCGCGGCGGGGCCGCTGGAAACAAGCTGTCTCGTCGCCGCCTTCGAGCAATCGTCCGACGGCCGAGCCGGCCAGGCGCTTGTGCAAGCGCTGGCGCATTCGCCGGGCCTGCCCAGCCTGTCGCCGGGAGCGCTGCGCACGGCGGTCCGCAATTGCCCCGCCGAGGTGCGCGAGGCCGCCGAGGGCTTGCTCCGCAAAATCGACGTGGGCGCTGAGGAGCAGAAAAAGCATTTGACGGAGCTGCAAAGCGTTTTGAACGACGGCGACGCCGACAAGGGCCGCATCGCGTTCTTCAGCGGCCGAACCGCCTGCTCTGCCTGCCACACGGTCAACGGCCAGGGCGGGCGCGTCGGTCCCGAACTAAGCAAGATCGGCTCCATCCGGGCGCCGGCCGACCTGCTGGAATCGATCGTTTATCCCAGCGCCACCATCGTTCGCGGCTACGAGACGTACATCGTCCAGACCAAAGACGGCCGGTCGTTCACCGGCCTGCTGGCTCACGAGACGGCCGATGCGGTGTTCCTCAAGACGGCCGACCGCAACGAGGTCCGCCTGGCCCGCGCGGACATCGACTCAGTCGCGCCGGGCAAGCAGTCGCTGATGCCGCAGGGCCTTGAAGGCAAAATGAGCCGCGACGAACTGCGCGACCTGATTGCATTTCTCAGATCGCTCAAGTGAACGAAGATCGCGGTCTCATCGCTCTTGCCGTCGCCTGACCTTTTCCCACAATTATCCCTGGCATGGGAAGAGGGCGAGCCGCCGACCCAAACCGTTCCACCGGCCCCAGCCGCCGTGCCCCATCCCGTGCCCAGCCCGTCTGCGACGACGACAGACGTCCGATCCCGAACCGCGGCCGTCCCGCCGCCCCACCCACGCTGGACACGCTGGCATCATGGAACTGGCCCGTAATCTCAAAGTGGACAGCGTTTCGCGCCTGCATCCCACGGCGCCGCTGCGGGTTGCTCCCGACCAAACGATCGGCGACGCCGTTCGCCTCATGCGCGATCGGCGGGTGGGCTGCCTGCTGGTCTGCCGCGACGACCGGCTAGTCGGCGTCTTCACGGAGCGCGACTTGCTGCGCCGCGTTCTGGCCGTGGGACTGCCGCTGTCCACGCATGTGGCGGACTGCATGACGGTCGATCCCGTTGTGGTCGGCCCGAAGGAGGCGATCGGCGTTGCGGTGCGGCGCATGGAAGAGGGCGGATATCGCCATTTGCCGGTCGTGGACGAGGCCGGCCGGCCGGTCGGCGTGCTGTCGGTGAAGCGCATTATCCACTACCTGGCCGAGCATTTCCCGGCCACGGTCCGCAACCAGCCGCCCGATCCGGCCAGTTACCCGACGCGGCCGGAAGGGGCGTGAATTAGAGCGTCTGGCAGAAAAGGTGTCTGGAACTGTGATCTTAGAGTTCCAGACACCTTTTCTGCCGGACGCTCTTAGGGCGAGCCGGGGGCGTCCGCCCCCGGATAAGGGCGACAGAGGACCTCCGGTGACCGCAGCAGAACGGGACTCCGCCGTAGTGCGTCTGGCCGGCGATTCCGGCGACGGCGTTCAGCTGGCCGGCGCCCAGCTGACGCTTACGTCGGCGCTATGCGGCGACGCCGTTTGGACGGCCCCCGATTTCCCGGCCGAGATTCGGGCGCCGGCCGGGTCGCTGGCCGGCGTGTCGGCCTTCCAGGTCCATTTTGGCGCCGACGTGCAAACAGTCGGCGACCGCGTCGATCTGCTCGTCGCCATGAACCCGGCGGCGCTCCAGACGCACTTGAAAGACCTCGATACGAATGGAATCCTGCTCGTCAACCGCGATGCGTTCACGCCGGATGAATTGGCCAAGGCCGGCTATACGGCCGATCCGCTCACGGACGGCTCCTTGGCAGGGCGGCGCCTGCTGGCTCTGCCGATCACCGCACTGACCCGCGCCGCCGCCGCCGACCGTCGCTATGGAGCGCCGCCGCTCTTGAGTCAGCGCGAGGTGGATCGCTGCAAGAACATCTTCGCCCTGGGCCTGGTCTACTGGCTGTTCGAGCGGCCGCTGGGGCCG
Source organism: Gemmataceae bacterium (assembly GCA_035546275.1). Taxonomy (GTDB): domain Bacteria; phylum Planctomycetota; class Planctomycetia; order Gemmatales; family Gemmataceae; genus UBA4732. The sequence continues at coordinate 18,510 of DATKHW010000091.1, read as the reverse complement.
ACGCTGCGCTGGATTCAGGAGAAATTCGCCCGCAATCCGGCCATATTGGAGGCCAACCGCCGCGCCCTCCAGGCCGGCCGGCGTTATGGCGAAACCACCGCCGGCCTGCCGGACCCCGTCAAGATCGGTGCGGCTCCCCTGCCGCCCGGTCGGTACCGCAGCATCACCGGCAACGAAGCCCTGGCGCTGGGCCTGTTGGCGGCCGCGCGGACCTCCGGGTTGCCGCTGCTGTACGCCGCTTATCCGATCGCTCCCGCTTCGGACGTGCTGCACCATTTGGCGGACTGGAAGCGGTTCGGCGTGCGGGTTTTCCACGCTGAGGACGAGACGGCGGCGATGGCGGCGGCGGTGGGCGCAGCCTTCGGCGGCGGTCTGGGCGCGACGGCGACGAGCGGGCCCGGCCTGGCGTCGAAGTCCGAGGCGATCGGCCTGGCCGTGTCGGCCGAATTGCCGGTGGTGGTGATCGACGTGCAGCGCGGCGGCCCCGGCCTCGGCCTGCCGACCAAGACGGAGCAAGCGGACCTGTTTCAGGCGCTATTCGGCCGGAATGGCGAGTGTCCCGTCGTGGTGCTCGCCGCGCGGTCGCCGGCCGACTGCTTCGACGCGGCCTATGAGGCGGTGCGGTTGGCTGTCGGCCACATGACGCCGGTCTTGCTGCTGTCCGACGCCGCGCTGGCGACCAACGCCGAGCCGTGGCGCGTCCCCTTGGCGTCGGCGTTGCCGCCCATTCCAGTCTGGCGACCCACGGCCGACGGCGCGCCGTTCCAGCCGTACCAGCGCGACGGGCGCCATGTGCGTCCCTGGGCGGCGCCGGGGACGCCGGGATTGGAGCACCGCATCGGCGGCTTGGAGAAGGAAGACGGCAGCGGCGCCGTCAGCTACGATCCGATCAATCACGAGCGCATGGTCCGCATCCGAGCCGAGAAGATCGCGCGTATTGTGGAGACCCTACCAGAGTTATCGGTGGACGGCTCCGCGGAAGGCGAGCTGCTGGTGGTCGGGTGGGGCGGCACGTTTGGCGCCATTGCGACGGCCGTGCGACGCGCGCAGGGTCGGGGCTTAAGCGCGGCTCACGCCCATTTGCGATACCTCAATCCCATGCCGCGCAACACCGGCGATGTGTTGCGGCGCTATAAAAAAGTGCTTGTGCCGGAATTGAACACGGGCCAGCTGCTGCGGCTGCTGCGGTCCGAATATGGAATCAACGCAGTGGGGTTGAACAAGGTGCAGGGCCGGCCGTTTCTTGTAAGCGAAATTGAAGTAATGATCGAGGAGCTGACTCGCCGCCCTTGAGTGGAGATGCCAAGTGCCCCCGGAGACGCCGCTGCCGCTGACCACGAAAGACCTCACCAGCGACCAGGAAGTCCGCTGGTGCCCAGGTTGCGGCGATTTCTCCGTCTTGGCCGTGCTCAAGCAGGTGCTGGCCTCGCTCAATATCCCCCGCGAGCGCTTCGTGTTCGTCTCCGGCGTCGGCTGTTCCAGCCGGATTCCGTATTACCTCAACACCTACGGCTTCCAGACCATCCACGGCCGGGCGCCGGCCGTAGCGACCGGCCTCAAGCTGATCCGGCCGGAGCTGAGCGTCTGGGTCGTTACCGGCGACGGCGACGGCCTATCCATCGGCGGCAACCACCTTCTCCACGCCCTGCGCCGCAATGTCGATCTCAAAATTCTCCTTTTCAACAACGAGGTGCTGGGTCTGACCAAGGGCCAGGCGTCGCCCACCTCCCGCGCCGGCACGCGGACTCGCTCCACGCCGCAGGGTTCCATCGAGGAACCGCTGCGGCCGCTGACCGTGGCGACGGCCGCCGGGGCGACGTTCCTGGCCCGCACCATCGACGTGGACGTTACCCACCTGACCGAGACGCTGCGCCGCGCCGCTGAGCATCGCGGCGCCGCCTTCGTCGAGATTTATCAGAATTGCAAGGTCTTCAACGACGGCGTCTTTGAGTACGCCACCGACAAGGGCGTGAAGGCCGACAATCTCGTCTATTTGGAACACGGCAAGCCGCTGGTGTTCGGTCAAGACCGCAACCGCGGCATTCGGCTGCGCGGCCTGCGTCCCGAGACGGCGGCGCTGGCCAACGGCAACGGCGGGTCGCTCGCCGATCTGCTGGTCCACGACGAGGCGGCGCCCGACACGACGCTGGCGCATCTCCTCAGCCGCATGATCTACCCTGAGTCGCCGGAGTGCGTCGGCGTCTTCCGCTGTGTGGAACGGCCGACCTACGGCGACCTGCTCGACGGCCAAATCTCTGAAGCAATCCGGTCCGAAGGGCCGGGCGACCTCGACGCTCTCTTCGCCGGAGAGGACGCCTGGGTCATAGAATAGCCGCATGATTTGTCCCGTTTGCTCCCACGACAACCTGCCGGGCGCCGAGCAGTGCAGCCATTGCCTGCAGGACCTGACGCCGCTGGACCGGCCGACGCCGCATGACCGCATCGAGCGCAGCCTGCTGGAGGACTGCGTGGCCGTGCTGAACCCCCGCCCGGCCGTGACGCTGCCGCCGACGGCGACGGTCGGCGACGCCCTCCGCACCATGCTGGAGCGCAACGTCGGGGCGCTCCTGATTGTGGACGACGCCGGCAAGCTGCTCGGCATCTTCAGCGAGCGTGACCTGTTGACCAAAGCGACCGACGACCCGACTTACGCCGCCCGCCGGGTGGACGCGCTGATGACGCCCAAGCCGGAGACGGTGCGGCCGACCGATCCGCTGGCGTTCGTGCTGCATAAGATGGACGGCGGCGGCTATCGCCACCTGCCAGTGGTGCAGAACGGCCGCGTAGTGGGGATGGTGTCGGTGCGCGACATGCTTAAGCACATCACGCGGCTGTGCAAGGCTGGGTGTGGGGGCGGGACATGACGCAGGCTCAGCGGCCGACGCCCTCGAAGACGCCGGCTGCACCGACGCCGACATTCTCGCCTACTTCCGCAACGGCGGGGAGCATGTAAGCGGCTGCTGCGTGCTGGATCTTCTCCTGGGTAAGGCGTAGGGTGGGTCGAGCGTCGGCGAAACCCACCGGCGCGGATTCGACGTCGCGCGGTGGGTCTGGCGACCCACCCTGCAATCGCCGTCGATCATTTGGCCGGATGGAATCGGCCGTCGTAATCGGCCCGCAAGTAGGAAATCGTCGTATTCTCGACGTCGCCGTCGTCGTACTCGATGCGCACCTTTTCGCCGTTGCGCTTGGCGACCCTGCCGCTATAGAAGATTCCCTTCCCCAGCCAATTGCCCTGGATGTGATCGCCGAACGTGGGTTGATAACCGGCGACTTCGTTCTCATCGAGCCAAGCCTTGTCGGAGTCGTCGAAGCGCACCAGGTATTTCCCGTCCTTTTTCTCCTTGACTGTGCCGGGATACCAGTAGCCGTCCGGCGCCCAGCGGCCGAAGACCCGGCAGCCGACCTCCTTGGCGTCGGGACACTCTAGCTTCATGCGAATGAGGCCGATGGTGGTGTCTTCCTCATCGCCGTCCGTGTAGAGGATGTGGATGTTGTCGCCGTCGCGGCTCGTCACCTTGCCCTCGTAATACAGGCCCTTGTTCAGCCAATTGCCGTACACCGTGTCGCCGACGCGGATGTTGGCCTTGCCGATGCGCCAGGCCGGCGCCCATTCCTTGGTCCCATCGGTGTAGCGGATGTAGTCCTTGCCGTCCTCTTCCTTTTCGATGGTGCAGGGGTAGCAGTAGCCGTCGGCCTCCCAGCGAGCAAAGGTGATGGAGCCATCCGCGGCCCGGGCGGGCGCCGCCGCAATGGAGACGGCGAGCAGGGCGCCGAGGACGATCGTTTTTCGCATGGCGGAACTCCGAGATTAACATTGACCTTCATTATCTTGTAGCTTGCGGCTGGCGGCCGGGCAAGCGAATTCGGCCCGGCCGAGTGTCACGGCGCCGGCTCGGCGAACGAGAAGAAGCCGTCTGCCATCAGCCAGCACTGTGGTTCAGGTTCGCCGGCCAGCGCCTGGCTGTAGCTGGCTATGAGTCGTTAGCCCCGGAGGGGCGGCGGTCAATAGCCCACGGCGTGAGCCGTGGGTTCGAGGACGAGGGCAAGTTCTACAGCCCTTGAGGGACGAGAGAAACTCTGCCGCCCCTCCGGGGCTGCGTGTTTTTGGCACACACATGCACCCACGGCTCACGCCGTGGGCTATTGACCGCCGCCCCTCCGGGGCTGTCGAGTGGGCTGGCCCGGTGCGAACTTCGTCGGCTTACATGCTGTCCTGAGTCAGCAGGAAACTGAGAAGCTCGGCGGCCACCGCCGGCGGCTTTGGGGTCGTCAGGGACCTCGGGTAGTCCACCCACCGCCAATTCGGGAATCGGTCGGCTACGACCTTGAGCGGAATGGGAGAGCCGTATGATATGATATTGCCAACAGCTGCCTCAAATGCCGGCTTTCGACCGAACGAAGTGGATTTCGGAGTCGAACTGGTCTCTCCGTGGGCGAAAAAACCCCTCAGGTGAGGGAAGAAGAGAACCACCTTGTCACCGGGCTTCGCTGCCTTGGGGACGATCCATCCGACGGGTTTGCGATTGGCAGCCGCTTGCCGCACATCCTCAAGGGCTGCTTCCTCTCCGACCAAAATGTGAAGCACGGTGATACCTCCATTGGAATGCTTACATCATCGCGCCACAGAGGCCCGAATGCAAAGGGAAAACGACGCGCCGCCTCCCCCAAGTCCCGTACCATCCGGCCGGCTTTACAGCATCGGCCATTCCAATCAGGAATTGCCGCAGCTGGTCGCACTATTGCTAAAGGCCGAAGTCACGGCCGTGGCCGACGTGCGCTCCAGCCCTTACAGCCGCCGCCTGCCACAGTTCAACCGGGAGGCGCTCGAACTCGAACTGAAGGGGAACGGGATCGCTTACATCTTTCTCGGCGACCTGCTCGGCGGCCGGCCGTGCGACAGGGAGCTGTACGACGCCGATGGCCGTGTGGATTATGAGCGCGTGCGGAAGACGGTTGCCTTTCGGCATGGCCTGGAGCGGCTGCTGGGAGGGCTCGACGACCACCGGATCGCGATGCTGTGCAGCGAGGACGACCCACTCGATTGTCACCGTGGCTTGATGATCTCCCCCGCCGCAAAGCAGCAGGGCGTGTCGTCGCTGCACTTGCGGAAGGACGGCTCGGCGGAGACGATGGAGGCGATGGAGCGGCGACTGCTGGACGAGACCGGCGGGACTGCGCGACGAGACGGCCCGCTGTTTGCGGCGCTGTGGACGGAGGAAGATGATCGGGCGGCGCTGGCGGAGGCCTACCGGGCCATGAACCGGCGGAAGGGGTTTCGATTGGAAATGGAGTAGATATTTCCCACCGCGCTGTCGCATTTCCGGCTCCCATCCATTATCTTCATTCCAAGCCCGATCCACATGGAGTCGCAACATGCGCCGCGCTGCCTTCCTACTCGTCTTCCTTCCATTCATCACGTTCGCCTTGAGCGCCGCCGACGCCCCGCCGGCCGACGACGCCCCAGTCGTCGCCTACGTCGGCGGCCGCATCCTGCCCGCCGACGGGCCGCCCATCGAAAAGGGCGTTCTCGTCGTGCAAAAGGGCAAAATCCTGGCCGTCGGCGCCGACGCGGACGTGCCCAAGGGGGCGAAGGTCGTGGACCTCGCCGGTAAGACGATCATCCCCGGCCTCGTGGACACGCACTCGCACATCGGCGTCTACTCGCGACCCGGCGTGCAGGCCAACAGCGACGGCAACGAGGGCAGCGGCGCCGTGCAGTCCGGCGTCCGCGCCATGGATTCTATCTACCCCGACGATCCCGGCATCCGCATGGCCGTCGCCGGCGGCGTCACCACCGCCAACATCATGCCCGGGAGCGCCAACGTCATCGGCGGACAGACCCTTTACGTCAAGCTCCGCGGCCGCACCGTCGAGGAGATGGCCATCCAAACGCCGCGCACGCTTGGCGGATTGAAGATGGCGAACGGCGAAAACCCCAAGCGCTTCAACTTCGACGTGCGCAAGGCCCCGCCCGCCACGCGCATGAAGATCGCCGCCATGCAGCGCGAGCAGTTCGTCAAGGCCCGCGAATACCGCCAGAAATGGATCGACTATCGCAAAGCCAAGGCGGACGGCAAGGAGGCCGCGGCGCCGGACGTCGATCCTTCGCTGGAGCCGCTGGTCGAAGTGCTGGACCACAAGCGGACGGTCCATTTCCATAGCCACCGGGCCGACGACCTCATGACGGCGTTGCGCCTGGCGGAGGAATTCGACTTTGAGCTGGTGCTGCAACACTGCACCGAAGGCTACCGCATCGCCGACGAGCTGGCGAAACGCAAGATTCCCGTGTCGCTGACGCTGATCGACAGCCCCGGCGGCAAAGCGGAGACGGCCGGGCTGCTCGAAGAGAACGCAGCCATTCTCGACAAGGCCGGCGTCAAGGTCGCCATCAACACCGATGATTCCATCACCGAATCGCGCTTCCTCCTCCGCACCGGCGCCATCGCCGTACGCGGCGGCATGTCGGAGGATTCCGCCCTCAAGGCCCTGACGATCCGCGGCGCCGAGATTCTGCACCTCGACGACCGCCTCGGCTCGCTGACCAAAGGCAAAGACGCCGATTTCGTCGTCCTGTCCGGGTCGCCGTTCAGCGTCTATACGCAGGTATTGCAGACCTACATTGACGGCGAATGTCGGTACGACCGCTCCAAGCAGGCCGACTGGGCCTATCAGGCCGGCGGGTTCGCGCTGGCCGACCGCGATCGACTGCCGCCGACGCCGGACCTCGTCAAGCCGCCGCCGGCCGTGCAGGCGCCGGCCGTGGCCGGGAAACGGCAGCTGTTCGTGGGGTCGCCGGTCCGATTCGCCGTCTACGCCGGCCGCGTCCGCACCGTCAGCCAGGGCGACATCCTCGACGGCGTCGTGGTGGTCGAGGACGGCCGCATCAAGACGGTCGGCCCGCGCGACAAGGTCACCGTCCCCGCAGACCTGCCCGTGCTGACGGCGGCGGAGGTGACGCCCGGCCTGGTGGACGCCGACACGGCCGTCGGCCTTTCGGGCGCCTTCAATCTGCCGGCCGACCAGGATCAGGATGAGAAGAGCGATCCGAATCAGGCGGATTTGCGGGTGCTGGACGGCTTCAACCCCAACGAGCCGCTCCTGGAGGTGCTGCGGCAGAACGGCGTCACGACGATCCATGCCGTGCCCGGCCGCGACAACGTGATCGCCGGTCAGACCGGCGTCTTCCACACATACGGAATCACGGCCGAAGCGATGACGCTGCGCTTCCCGGCCGGTCTGCTGGTCAATCTCGGCGAGGTCCCGAAGCTGACCTATCCGAACAAGCAGCCGACCACGCGCATGGGCACGGCCGCCCTGGTCCGGACGGCGTTCACCCAGGCGAAAAACCGCGCCCAAAAGAAGGCCGCCGGCAAGGCTGATGACAAGCCGTCGCCGTCCGACGCCAAGCTCGATGCGCTGGCCCTGGCGCTGGATCACAAGGTCCCCGTGATCTTCGCGGCCCACCGCGCCGACGACTTGGACACGGCCTTGCGGCTGGCCCGGGAGTTCGATCTAAACGCCCGGCTCGACCTGGCCACGGAAGGTTACTTGATGGCCGATGCGATCGCGGCGGCGAAGGTCCCCGTCGTGGTCCATCCGACCATGCAGCGGGCGGCGTCGAGCATGGAGACGCTGAACGCTCAGCTGTGCAATGCGGCGGCGCTGGCAGATCGAAAGATACCGCTGGCCGTCGGCACCGGTTTCGAGGGGTATGTTCCCAAAACGCGAATCGTCCGCTATGAGGCGGCGATGGCGATGGTGAACGGCCTCGGCCGCGACCGGGCGCTGGCGGCCGTGACGCTGGATGCTGCGCGCATCCTCGGCGTGGACGACCGGGTGGGCAGCATCGAGCCGGGCAAACTGGCCGACCTTGCGCTATACGACGGCGACCCGTTCGAGCATTCTACGCATGTGATTTACACGATCCAGGAAGGGCGCGTGGTGTGGGACCGCGATGAGTACCTGAAGTTGCCGTTCGCCCGGCGGGCATTGCCGCTGACGACGGGCGGCGGCGTGGGTTGCTGCATGGGGCAGTGGTAGGCGACGGCGGTGGCCCGCCGCTCCCGCAAGGGCATCCTTGTTGGTGCCGCGGGCTGCCGAGCCCTACACGTGGATGCTTCCCCGGTGCTATGAACCTGTGGTACGATCCGCTTTAGAGATGATCGAGATAAGACCTTCAAGAGCCGGAGGCCATTGGGGTCGTTTACGGTGGCGCCGGCCCACGACTCTGACGGAGGGCACATGGCAGGCCGCACGATTGCGATCGGCGACATCCACGGCTGCCTGCACGCTATCTCCGCCCTGATCGAGGCCGTCGGGCCTTGCCCGGAGGATACAATCGTCACCCTTGGCGACCATATCGACCGCGGGTCCGATAGCTGCGGTGTACTCGACCGACTTATTGCCTTGGCTGAACATTGCCGGCTGGTTTCCCTCCTTGGCGACCACGAAGAGATGCTCATCGACGCGCTCGGCAACATCTCCGCCCTGCGGAGGTGGATTGCTTGCGGCGGCGCTGAAACCCTCCGCTCCTACGGCTGGAGGCCGGGCATGCCCCGTCGAGCCCTGGCGGACTGGATTCCGGAGCGGCACCGCGAGTTCTTGGCCGGTTGCCAGTTTTACTATGAGACCGATACCCACTTGTTCGTCCACGCTGGAGTTCTCCCTGAGTTGCCGATGGACCAACAACCGAGTCAAGCCCTGCGATGGCGGGTCACCGACGCCCCAACAGCGACTCGGCACTGCTCCGGCAAGGTGGTGGTGGTGGGCCACACGCCGCAACTGGCCGGAGAAGTACTCGACCTGGGCTTCTTGGTCTGCATCGACACCAATTGCGCCCGCGGCGGCTGGTTGACGGCGCTGGACACGGACACGGGTCGACTCTGGCAGGCCGACCGTTCCGGCAGGTTACGAACGAAGACGGCGTAGAGTTGTAACGGGCGAGTGAATCGATGCCTGTTATCCTAGTTGTCCTGTGTAGATGGAACAGAACCCCTCATGCCAACCCCGTTTCCAGGCATGGACCCGTTCCTCGAAGCGAATCCCCTCTTCCAAGAGCTGCACACCCAGATGCTGGCGGAGATGCAGGCCCTGTTGCAGCCGCAGCTGCGCCCCAAGTACGTCGCCCGCTTAGAGCGGCATCTCTCCGAGGGCAGCGTCTGGGACGCGCCCCAAGGCACAATCTCCCTGGAGCGGAAGGAACCCGACGTCGCGATTGCCAGCCGCGTCGCCCATCAACATACTGGCTCCGTGGCCATGCTGGCGCAACCGTCCGCCAGCACTGCCGAAGACCTGGACGCCGACGAGCTTCAGCTGCGCAAGCAGCGCCGCATCGTCATTTACGTCCAGGACCGCCCACGCCTGGCCGTAACAGGAATTGAGCTGCTCAGCCTCGGCAACAAGCAGCCGGGCGCCGTCGCCCAGCAGCGCTACCTGGAGAAACGCGCGTCGGCGCTGCACGGCGGCCTGCACTGGGTAGAGATCGACCTGCTGCGCGGCGGCGTGCGGCCGCCGATTCCGGTCCAGCCGCCCGACTCGGCGGACTATCTCACCTACGTGGCGCAAGCGACGCCGACAGGATGGAACCACCTCGTGTACGCCTGGGCGTTGCGCGATCCCCTGCCGGTGCTGCCGATCCCGTTGCTCGGCGAGGATCAGGCGCAACTGGACCTCGGTCGCTGCTTTCGTGCACCATACGACCGCATTGCCGCGGACGACGACGTGGACTGCACCGCGGCCCCGCCAGCCCCATCCTTGCGCAGAAGCGACGTCCGCTGGATGAGCGAGTTGCTTCGCGACCACGGGCTTCGCAAGCGCCGACGTGGTGGACGGAGGCAATAACCGCCGGCGTCGCGTCGGCCGCGCAACGAACAAGGCGAGCGGAACAGGCCTCTTCTCTGTTCCGTTCGCCTCCTCGTTCCAGCCCCGACGGTTCGCGTCGGGAGTTATTTCTGGTCATTGACCGGCGTGCCGACCGCGCTCATGTCCCACGCCACCACCGGCGCCGGCGTCGATGCGGAAACGCGATCGCCGTCGCCTTTCACCAGGGCCAGCGTCGCCGTCATCGCTTTGCCGTCGCGCTGCATCGCCACATCGACCTTGGCGCCGCAGTTGCAATCCCAGAACGCCCGCTCGACATCGAAGCGGTTCGTCACGGTGCGATTCGCGATCTTCGTCAGGACGTCGCCCTTTTTCAAGCCCGCCGCCGCCGCCGGGCTTTTCGCGGCCACTTCATCGACGACCACCTGCACGCGATCGGCGCCGTCTTCGCCGGTCACGACCTCATGGCAGGTCAAGCCGTGGCTTATGTGGGCGATCTTGCCGGCGCTCAGATCTGTCGCCAGCACCTGCTGCACCATGTCGGCGTTCAGGGCGAATGCAATCCCCTGGGCGTCTTGGCGCACCGCGGAGTTGACGCCGATCAATTCTCCGTTGATGTTCAGCAGCGGCCCGCCCGAATTGCCGGGGTTGATGCTGGCGGTGATCTGGATGCAGCCCGACAGCACGTCGCCGCTCGGCATCGACACTTCGCGGTTGAGGGCGCTCACGATCCCCGTCGAAACGGTGTTCGTGTAGCCATAGGGGTGGCCGATCGCGATGATCTCTTCGCCGACCATCAGGTCGCTGGCCGGGGCGAACGTCATTTCCTGATACTTTCCGGAGGGCAATTTGACCACCGCCATATCGTGACTGGCGTCCTCGACCACCACTTCGCCGCCGACCTCCGATCCGTCCGGCAGCACGACTTTCAGCCCGGCGCCATTGGCGACGACGTGGCAATTGGTCAGCACGTAGCCGCGGGCGTCCACGATGACGCCGGTGCCGCTGACCTCCTTCGAGCTGTAGGTTCCGTGCTTCTGGACCTTGACGGTGACGACGCTGTTGGCGGCCTTTTTGACGGCCGTTACGACGGGATTCTCGCGGGTGTGTCCGGCTTTGGCCTCCGTTCCGACTCCGACGAACAACGACGCCGCGAGCACGGCCGCGGCCGTGCGCTTCCACCAAGTGTGCATTCGACTCATCCTTTCGGCGGCCTGGCGACCTCGGCGTGCAAGGGGATGAAGGGGATCGCCGTTGGGGATGGACCGGAAACGGTCCGGGAGCGGCGTGCTTCAGGGGCCCTTGCAGGGAGGCCCATGGCTTTCCGTCCCCGCCTCGCGACGGGTTTGGCTTTTCGGTTTGATGAACTTCCCGACAGTGGGGAGAAAGGAGTCGGGTCAACAGAACCCTAGCACGAAAAAACGGGATGTGGCGATTGTGCGGAATAAATTCGGCGAAGCGGTCCCGCCGAGAGAGGGGACGGCGCCGGTTGCAGGGAGGTTGACGGCGGCGATAATCGGATGAAGTGTGCAGCGCGAATCACCGGAATGGATATGCAGCAACATGCTGCATATCCATTCCGGTGATTCGTGAGGTGCGGCTGATCTCTCAGGCCACGATGTCCTTGACTACGTTCCCCGCCACGTCCGTCAGCCGCATGTCGCGCCCCGCATAGCGGTACGTCAGCTTCTCGTGGTCCAGACCCAGCAGATACAAAATGGTCGCGTGCCAGTCGTGGATGTGCATCTTGCCGTCCACGGCCTCGTAGCCGTAGTCGTCGGTGGCGCCGTAGGAGAAGCCGCCCTTGACGCCGCCGCCGGCCATCCAGGTCGTGAAGCCGCGGTTGTTGTGGTCGCGGCCGTCGCCGCCCTGCGCGTACGGCGTCCGGCCGAACTCGCCGCCCCACAGGACCAGCGTGTCCTTGAGCAAGCCGCGCTGCTTGAGGTCCTGCAAGAGTCCGGCGATCGGCTTGTCCACGCTGTCGGCTTTGCGGCCGAGCAGGTTTTTCAGGTCGCGGTGGTGGTCCCACTGAGGCGACGTCAATTCGACGAAGCGGACGCCGGCTTCGACGAACTTGCGGGCCAGCAGGCACTGCCGGCCGAAGGCGTCGGTCGTCTGGCCGCCAACGCCGTACAGGTCCTTGGTCGCCTCCGTCTCGGTGGCCAGGTCCATCACCTTGGGCAGGTCCTTCTGCATCCGGAAGGCCAACTCAAACGACTCGATGGCCCCCTCGACCTCCTCGTCGTGCGGTTGGCGGTCGAGCGTCTCCTGGTTGAGCGACTGGATGAAATCGAGCTGCTCGCGCTGGGCGTCGTCCGACTGGCGCGGGTTCTTGATGTTGGCGACGCCGCCCTGCGCTCCGGCGCGGGCGAACGGACCCATGCCGCCTACGGGACCGCCGCCGAAGCCTCCGCGAATCGGCGTCGCCTGGTAAACGGCGGGCAGGAACGCACTGCCATAATTAGCTGGGCCGCCGTTTTGCAGCGGCGGGCTGACGGTGACGAAGCCGGGCAGGTTCTCGTTCTCCGTGCCCAGGCCGTACAGCGTCCAGGCGCCCATCGACGGCCGGCGGAACTGCGACATGCCGGTGTGCAATTGGAGAAAGGCCTGCGGATGGGCCGGCACGTCGGTATGCATGCCGCGCAAGAGGCACAGCTCGTCGGCTTGCTTGGACAACTCGGGGAAAAGCTCCGAGATCCATAGGCCGCTCTGGCCGCTCTGGTTGAATTTCCACGGCGAAGCGAACAGCTTGGCGAAGGCCGTGCGCGCCCCTGGCATCGATTGGCCGTCAAGGTCCTTGAGCTTCGGCTTAAAGTCGAATGTGTCCACGTGGGACGGCGCCCCTTCCATACACAGGAAGATGACGTGCTTGGCCCGCGCGGGGAAGTGCGGCGGCTTGGGGGTGAGCGGATTTTCCTTTTCCCGCTCCTTTTCCGCGGCCAATGCAGAGAGGGCGCTAAAGGCGAGATAGCCGAAACCAGCGCCGGCGGTCTTCAGGGCCGTGCGGCGAGAGAATCGATTTAGGATCGGATTCATGAATGTCTCCAATGTCCTGCCGCCCACACACGGCGTGGGCGCCAGAGTTTATCGCTGCGCAAACTCCGCACTGCAAAACAACGCCTGACACAAGGCCGTCCAGCTGGCGCGCCGCGACTGCTTTTTGCTGTAATCCATCACGAAATCCGCCGCCGTCTTCAGCTCCTTCTCCGACGGCGGCCGCGCGTAGCAGAGCAGGTAAGCCCGCGTCACTCTCGCCGCCGCATCACCGTCGCCCAGTCTATCCGCCATCTCCTCAGCCTGACGGATCACGAACGGGTTGTTCATCATGTAAAGCGACTGGGCGGGGATCGTGGTGCTCGCCCGCTCTCCAACCAGCAAGGTCGGATCGGGGAAATCGAAAAGCGTCAGCACGTCGGGAACCTGATCGCGGACGATGGACAGGTATACGGTCCGATGCGCATCGGTCGCCGAGGCGTCGCCGCCGAGGAAGCGGCCGCGGAAGGCGATGTTGCCTTCGCCGTTCCCCTCGATCGGACTGCCCTTGGGCGGCGTCAAGTCGAGCCGGCCGCTGAGGGCCAGCATGGCGTCGCGCAGCGCCTCGGCCTCCAGCCGCCGTTTCGGCATCCGCCAGACCAGCACGTTTTCGGGGTCGGCCTCGAAATTCTTCTCATCGAACTGCGAGGAAAGCTGATAGGCCCGACTCAGCACGATGCGGCGGATCAGCTTCTTCACCGACCAGCCGTCTTCTGCGAAAGTAACCGCGAGGTTGTCCAGCAGCGCCGGATGACTCGGCGGCTGGCCGGAGGCGCCGCAATTGTCCGGCGTCGGCACAAGGCCGCGGCCCATCAGGTGCAGCCAGACGCGGTTGGCCATGACGCGGGCCGTCAACGGGTTGTCCGTGGAGGCGATCCAGTCGGCCAGCTCACGCCGGCCGCTCTCGCCGCGGCGGATGAACGGCTGCTTCGTCGTCAGCACCTGCGGGAAGCCGCGGCTGACGCGGTCGCCCGGCTGGTCCAGCTCGCCGCGGATGTACACCCGGCCGTCCGACGGGAAGCGAGCCTCGCGCACGCCCATCGCCTCAGCCTTCGGCGTGCCGTCCGCATCGTATAGGTCGAGCTGGCTCTGCAGCATCGAGCTGCGCGTCCGCAGGAAAATGGTCTGGATCAACGCGTTCGCGCCGGTCGTCTTGCTCGCCTGGTCCTTGAGGTCCTGAATATCCTTTTCGATCGACTTCCGGCGGTCCGCGGAGAGCGGCTCCAGGCCGATCGTCACGCCGGCGTTTTTCGGCAGGTCGATCAGCGGACTGGGGTGGTTGCTCTGAAGGATGCGAATTGTGCCGTAACAGGTTTGGGTGCTTTGGAAGATCGCAGAAAGAGCGTAATAGTCCTTCTGCGGGATCGGGTCGAACTTGTGGTCGTGGCAGCGGGCGCAGGCCACCGTCAGGCCGAGGAAGGCCCGGCTGACCGCGTCGATCTGCTCGTCGGCCACGTCCATCTCGAACTGCCGCGGGTTGCGCTCATCATGGTTCTTCGGCCCAATGGCGAGGAAACCCGTCGCGACCAAGAAGTCCGCCTTTTCCTTGTCGTCCTTGGCGGTCAGCAGATCGCCGGCCAGCTGCTCGCGGACGAACTGGTCATACGGCTTGTCTTTGTTGAAGGCGTCGATGACATAATCGCGGTAGCGCCAGGCATGGGGGTAGGCCTGATTGGAAGTCTTGCCGCTCGACTCGGCGTAGCGGGCGACGTCGAGCCAGTGGCGGCCCCAGCGCTCGCCGAACTGCGGCGAGGCCAGCAGCTTATCGACGAGCGCCTCCAGGGCCGACTGCGGTCGTGCCGCATAATCCTTGACGAAAGATTCCACGTCCTCCGGGCTGGGCGGCAGACCGATCAGGTCGAAGGAGAGCCGGCGAATCAGCGTCCGCGCGTCCGCATCCGCGACGGGCTTCAATCCTTTAGATTCCATTTCAGAGAGGAGATATCGATCGATGTTTCCCTTGGGCCAGGAGGCGTCCTTCACGTCCGGCGCCGGCGATTTCTTGGGCGGTTGGAAGGCCCAGAACTTTCGGCCCTTCTCGATGTCAATTTCCCATTTGCCGGCGGCGACGGCCGTCGAGCCGGGCGCGTCGCGCGGGTCGGGCGCGCCGATGGCGATCCACTTCTCGAAGTCGGCGATCACCGCATCGGAGAGCTGATCCTTCTTCGGCGGCATCGGCTTTACGTCTTCGGCGTGCTTGATCGCCTTGAGAAGCCAGCTCTTCTCCGGATCGCCGGGCACGACGGCGGGGCCGTGGTCGCCGCCCTTGCGGATGGCGTCGCGCGTGTCAAGTTTCAGGCTGCCGCGGATTTTTTCGGCGCCGGTGGAATGGCAGGAATAGCACTCCTTGACCAGAACCGGGCGAATGCTCTTTTCGAAGAAGGCCAGTTGGTCCGCCGTGGGCGGCGAATCCGCGGCCCGCACGGACGGCAGGGCGGTCCATGCCGCCGCCAGGACGACGCCGGACAGCACGAAGCGGGACAAGTGCTTCATCGGAAACGCCTCGCAACAGGGGTTTCGCCGTTATCCCATATAACACCGCGCACGGGCGAATGTTACGCGAATGGACCAACCGGTAATACGCCAAGACCGCCAAGAAGGGCGGTCTGCTTGGCGGTCTTGGCGATTGGGCGTTTCATTCACGGCGCCTTGGCGCCGGCAAACCACGTTTCCCAGGCCTCCCGGGCCTGCTGCCGGTGGGCCGGCGTGGCCCCCGTGACGGGGCCGAAGTCCCGCCCGGTGGCGGCGGTCAGCACAGCGTGCGCCGCCTCCGCCACGTCGTTGTCCTCGTCCCCGATCAAGGGGATCAGCTCCGCCGTCAGTGATTTTCCCTTGTCCTCGCGCCGCTTACAGGCACGCACGGCGGCCCGCCGGACTTCGGGGTCGTCGTCGCCGAGACGTTCACGGAGATCGGCTTCCGGCAACCGGGAGATGCGGTCCGCCAGAGCGCCGCGGGCCTGCGCTTGAGCCGCCTCACCGAGGAACGGGATGACGCGGGCCAAGGCCGTAGGGCCGGCCAGGTCGTCGCCGACGCCCAGGTCGTGAATGAGAGCGGTCTGGGCGGCCGGGTCGGCCGCCAGCAATTTATCCCTAAGACGATCCGCGACGGCCGAAAGCGACGCGTCCGTCCCGGGCCGCAGCATCGCCTGGAACTGCCGCCAATCGCCGCTGCTTTCGGTCAGAGGCGCGGCCGGGCCGGCTGTGGCCGTCCTGCCGAGCGCTGTCCGCCAGGAGGCCGCCGTGGCGCCGGCGTCGCGGCCGGTCAGCTCGCGCAGGGCGAACAGCACCGCCTCGCGCGCCTCATCGCCGAGACGGCTCTTGCGATCGGTCGTTTCATAGTCGCTCATCTTGGGCCGGCGCAGGCGGATGAGGTAATCAAAGCGCTGGAAATCCGGCCACGCGCCCGGATTGGCCACCGGTTGCATTACGGAGAAATCCTGCCGCAAATACGTGACGTCGGCCCGGACGAATTGCTGGCTGCCGCCGTAGCCGATCGGCCCCCCCTCCAGCGGCCGCCCCTGCGTCGGCACAGCCCCGCGCACCAAGTCCTTCACGTCCATCGACGGCGGATGGCACAGGGCGCAGTTGCGAAAATGATTGACGCGGACCATTTCTGGAACCAATTTAACCTCTTCCTTGTCCTTTTTCAGCAGAGCCGGCGCGCTCGGGTCGGGCAAATCCAGCAGCGGGACCAGCGAGGGGGCCGCCTCCTTGTCGTCCAGGGCCACCAGGGCCTCGGCTGCATGGTCGACCACGGGCGCCCAGGGATACCGGAGGCCGTGCAGTAAGATATCGCGGCAATCGTCGCGCGGGCGGTCGCGCAGCGCCTTGATCGCGGCCTCGCGCACCTCCGGCGACAAGTCCATCATCGCCCGCATGGCCAGGGCCTGCGTGGCGCGCTTGCCCGGAATCCGGCTGAGCGCGTCCACGAGGATCAGGCGAACGGGCTTGTTTTCCGGCTGCAGGATTTGGAGCAGACACGGGATGGCGTCCGGCGTCAGCCATTGTTTGCCGTCTTCGTCGAAGAGCCGTTGCCGCAGTTCATCGGGGTTGGGTCGGAGGTCCACGCCGTTGTTGGGAAGGCAGGCCGCAAAAGTATCGTGCATCTTGTGCGACAGGGCCTGCAAATTCTCGGCCGGCTCCTTGCCCAGCTGACAATCGACGCCCAGCGCCAGCGGCAAGCCGTTCAGCTCCGTCCGTTGTCGTAAATACGCGGCCGGTCCGGGGTAGGCTTGACCGCGATTATGCGCCTCCAGGGCCAGCGTGAACAAGGTCGTCGAGCCTCTGGCGTCGCCGGGCGGATCGAGCGCCATTTCCGGCGCCTGAAGGAGCTGTTTCCGCAAATCCTCTTCCGCAAGCTGGTCGCGCCGCCTGAAGGCGGTGGGCGCCGGCAGCGGATGCGGCCGCTCAACCAGCGGCGGCGGCGCAACCGGCGGGGCGTCCGGCGCGGCAGGCCGGGAGGATGACCGGGGCGGAGCAATAGGCGGCGCTGTCCTGGACGGCGCGCCTTCGTCGGGCGGGTTCGGCAGGACCGAAAACAGGTCGTTCGACGGCGGCGGCTGGATGGCCAGCGGTGGGGTCGGATCCGCATTCTTCGGAGCGTCGGCGGCCGGCGCAGCAAGCGCGACCCCTTGCGGCGCCCGCTTGCCTGCGACGTAGACCACGGCGCCGATCATCGCCGCCATCAGCAGCAGGGTCGCGGCCGCGCAGGCCGGCAAGAGCATGGTCCAAACCCGGCTGGCCGGCGGGTGGGCGATCGGCGCTAAATCGGCGGGAGGAGGAAGAATCGGCGCGGCCGGCGCCGGCGCGGCCGGTTCCGGCGACAACGCCGTCGGCGGCGGCGCGGCCAGCACAGCGGCGCGCAGGTCCTCCGCCAGCACGGCGAAGTTCGCCCCGCAGCGGGGGCACTGGATGGGGCTGCCCTGTTGGAGATCCGCATTGACTTCGATGCCCTTGGCGCACCAGGGGCAGGCGATGGTTGCAGAAGACATGGCGGCGTTCCCCCGAGACCTCGGAGTGCAGAACCGTGATAGATAGGGTAACTCGTTCGCCATTGACACGGCAAGAGAAAACGCTCGGCTGCTTGGTACTTGCGCAAAATCATTCGGCCGGCCTTGATCGGCCGGTTTGCCGGCCGACGGGCTTGTCCGGGGTTATGGGACGGCTACGGCGCGCTGGACGGTTTGGCCGGCTTCTCATGCTCTTCGAGAATCGTCGGAAAGGGCGCGTTGGCCAGACCGGGATTCAGCTGGACGGCCTTGTCCCAGTCCGCCTTGGCTTTGGCCGGGTCGCCCTTCTTGGCGTAAATGGCAGCGCGGGTGTAATAGCATTCCCAATTGAGGGGCTGCTCCTTGATCAGTTGGTCGAGATCGGCGAGGGCATGGTCCCAATCGCCCTTAACGGCGTAGGTTACGCCGCGGTTCCTCCGCGCCGTCCGTTGTTGGGGGGTTGAGCAGCAACGCCTGGTGGCCGTCTTCAAGCGCCTTGTCCCACTTTCCCAGGTGGTAGTAGGCGTAGGCGCGGACATCTAAACCAAACGCCGACATCGGCGCTAGTCGGACGGCGGTATCGGCGTCTGCGACGGCTTCATCGTAGCGGCCCAGATTCGTGCGACATGCGCTGCGCACACAGTAGGCGTTGGCTGAGGTTGCGTCC
>DATKHW010000090.1:0-6307 GCA_035546275.1 Gemmataceae bacterium | reverse complement strand
CAGCCGGCCGGCCGGCGACTGGTTCCTGGGCTGCGAATTCGCCCGCCGACTCGACGAAACGGAAATGGCCGCCATTCTGGAAGAGCGGCCGGCGTGAGCCTGGAAAATGTGAAAACGGCTGCCCTTTTTGGCTGACAGCTTAGGAGCGGTCCGCTCGCAGCTGTCAGCCACAACACATCAGTCCTGATTTTACTTATCCTTCTTATCCGCGACGAAGCGCTGGATCGGATACTTCTCGACGTTGTCCTTGAGCCACTGCTTGGCCGCATCCGGTATGTCCTTGGGGTCCTTGGGCAGCATCCAGCCGTCCTGCGGCGTCAGGTTCAGGCGGAAAAAAGCGACCTGCGGCGTCATCTGAAAGCCCATGAACACGCCGGGTTGCGGCGGCTTGGGGTTCCAGTCGGCGTCGGCCAGCGCCTGCAGGATCAGCTTGCTCTGCTCCGCGTCGATCGGCTCCGTCTTCGTCTGGCCGGGCTTGGCCGTGCGGTAGCGGGCGATCAGCATGGAGGCGGTCAGGAAGCGGTCGTCGTTGTTCTTGCCCTTCAGCGACGCCGTCGCGTCGGCCAGCAGCTTGGCGCAGCGCTTGATCTCGTCCAGCGATTTGTCGAAATCAGGAGTTTTCTTATCGATGATATCGTAGTAGTTCACGCCGATGTAGAAATCCCCCGTCGGGTGCTTGACCAGGAAGAGGCAGGCTTCCTGATCCTGGGTGAGCGTGAACTGCGGATAGCGCTTGCGGATGAGGACCGGTCCGGGGCCGGGCTGCGGCGGCGTCGGCGGCGGCGGCAGGAAGCCGACCTTGATTTCCTTGGCGTCCTTGAGGCCGGCCGCGGCGTCGCCGACTTGCACGATCGCAATCTGGTAATCCACCTTATCGCCGCCGCCGGGCGGCACGGCCGAGACCAGCTTTTCGCCGAAGCCCGTGACCTTGCCGACGACGACGGCGTCCGCGAGGGCCGTCCGCTGACTGAGCGGCGGCGGGGCGATCATCATGGCCCGGGCGCAGACCGGTGAGGCCGCCAGGACCAAGCACGACAGGCCGGCGATTCCGGCCCACAACGACTGTTTCATGAAAGCATCTCCGGGAAGCAAGCGAGCGGATGGCAGTACTTCTGTTCGACGAGACGGAGGCGGCCAGGGATTGCGGAAATGCGCGATTCCTCCTTGCAACCGCCCGTGCGGCGTCCGATAATCCAGGAGGTTTCGCCGACCTCCGCTGGAAAGGACGGACCCTCATGACGGGCGTTCGCTGGGCCGCCGTGCTTTTCGGAATGGTCGCGGCTGCGTCGCCGCTTGCCGCCCAGGGCGTCTTCATCATCTATCCCCCTCCCTCTTATGGTTATCTGGTCGGCCCAGTCGTCGGCTTCGGCCGCGGGCACGGCCGACTGAGCTTCAGACCCGGCTATGGACCATACGGCTACAGCTACACGTCCACCCAGGTGACGGTGGTTCTTCCGCCGCCGGCGGTCGCGCCGCTGGATCAATCCGACTGGGAGGACCTGACGCTGCAACGCCTGCGCGAGAGTCTCCGCAACGAACCGCCGCCGTCCAACGCCGCGATCCAGGGCGAACAGCATTACGGCGGCTTCCACAAGGTCGGTCCGCCCGGCGGCGAGCGCCGGCAACCCGAACCGCTTAATCCGCCCCTCCCGGCGCCGCCCGCCCCACCCCCCGCGCAGCCGCCCGCGCCGCCGGTCAAACCGCCAGCGCCGCCCGCTGAGCCGCCAGGTCCGCAGCCGGAATTGCCGATGCCGCCCGGCCCGCTCAACGACGCCGACGCCGAATACGCCCGTCTGCTCAATCGTGGCCGCGACGCCTTCGCCGATGGGGAATACGGTCGAGCCGCCCAGCGCTTCCGCCAGGCAGTCGCGCTGCGACCCAACCAGGCGCTGCCGCAATTCCTCCTCTCCCAGATGCTGTTCGCTCAGGGCAAGTACCACGACGCCGTGGACGCTATCGCGGCCGGCCTCGCCCTGCAACCCGATTGGCCCAACGCCGCCTTCCGCCCGATCGAGCTGTACGGCCCCCATCCCGCCGACTACGCCGACCAACTCAAGGCCCTCCAGGACGCCGTGAACCGCCGGCCGGGCGACCCCGATCTGCTCTTCCTCGACGCCTACATGCTCTGGTTCGACGGCCGCAAGGACGAGGCCCGGCCCCTGTTCCAGAAGGCGCTGCCCGGCGCCGCCGACCCGGGCATGGTGCTGCGCTTTCTTCGCGCCGCGGCGGGGCCGGCCTCTTTGTAGAATGACAAGGCGACAAGGTGACAAGGTGAATAGCCAGTCCGGCCGTCACCTTGTCACCTTGTCACCTTGTCACGAAGGAGGACGGAACGCCGAATGCTCCTGCTGAGCTGCTCCCGCCTATCCCGCGGCTTCGACGCCGGGCCGCTGTTCGAGAACGTCGGCTTCGAGCTGCACGCCGGCGAGCGCGTCGGCCTGGTCGGCCCCAACGGCGTCGGCAAGACCACGCTGATGCGCATCCTCGCCGGCCACGACAAGCCCGACGACGGCGACGTCCGCCTTCACGCCGGCGCCCGCGTCTCGCTGCTGCGCCAGCAGCCCGACTTCGCCCCCGGCCGCACCCTCTTCGCCGAAGCGAAATCCGCTCTCGACGAGCTGCTCGCCGCCCACGACGACATGATCCACACGGCCGAGGCGCTGGCGAAAGCGACGGATGAATCGGAGCGCAAAAGTCTGGCCGCGCGCTACGACCGCCTCCACGAATTGCTCAGCCACCACGACGCCTTCAACCTCGATCACCGCATCGAGCAGGTGCTGGACGGCCTCGGCTTCGTCCGCGCGGATTACCATCGGCCGGTGGAGACGTTCAGCGGCGGCCAGCACAGCCGGCTCATGCTGGCCAAGCTGCTGCTGTCGGCCCCCGACGTGATGCTGCTGGACGAACCGAGCAACCACCTCGACATCGACACGACGCGCTGGCTCGAAGACTACCTCGCCAAGCAGCCCGAGGCGATGCTGATCGTCAGCCACGACCGCTACTTCCTCGACCGCGTCGTGACCAAGGTCTTCGAGATGCACGCCAACCGCGTCACGTCGTACCCCGGCAATTTCAAGCAATACTGGCGGCTGCGGCAGGAACGCTACGAGGCGGAGCTGAAGGCGTATGAGTCGCAGAAGGAATACATCGAAAAACAGGAGGAATACATCCGCCGCGTCCATTATGGCCAGCTGCACAAGCAAGCGGCTTCGCGCCAGAAGCAGATCGACAAAATCGAAAGACTGGAACGGCCTGTGCTGGTGGAATCGCCGCGGATGCACTTCGGCGCCGTGCAGCGATCGGGGGACGTGGTGCTGCACACGGAGGAACTGACCAAGGCCTACGATCGGCCGCTTTTTCACGACCTGACTTTCGACCTGCCGCGCGGCCGGCGGCTGGGGATCATGGGTCCGAACGGCAGCGGCAAGACGACGCTCTTGCGGGTGCTGCTCGGCGAGGAGGAGCCGGACTCCGGCAACGTGCAGCGCGGCCACCTGACGGAATTCGGCTATTACGACCAGCAATTGAAGACGTTGGCGGCGGACAAGCCGGTGATCCGGGCGGTCTGGCCCGGCGACGACCCGGACGCGGTGGAGCAGGGGATGCGCGACCTGCTCGGCCGGTTCGGCCTGACCGGCGATCAGGTGTATCAGCAGGTGGGGGCGCTGTCCGGCGGCGAGAAGAGCCGGGCGGCGCTGGCCCGGCTGGTGGCGCAAGGCGTCAACGTGCTGGTGCTGGACGAGCCGACCAACCACCTCGATTTGTGGGCGTGCGACGCGCTGGAACTGGCGCTGCTGGAATTCGACGGCACGCTGATCGTGGTGAGCCACGACCGTTATTTCCTGAATCGCGTGGTGGACCTGCTGCTGGTGTTGGACGGCCGCGGCGAGACGCAGGTGATCCACGGCAATTACGACACCTACGAGCTGATGCGAGCGCAGCAGGAGGCGTCGCAAACCAGCCGGGAGCGCCAGCGACCGGAAAAGGCGTCGTCGGCGAGCGGGGGGCGTAAGCCCCCTGATGCAGCCGTCAAAAAAGAGAAACGGAAGCGCAAATTCCCCTACCGCAAGACAGCGGACATCGAGGCGGACATCGCCTCGGCGGAAACGGAGATGCGCGAGCTGGAGGAGCGCTTGGCGTCGCCGGACCTGTACCGCGACGGCGAGAAGGTGAAGCAGACGACGAAGGCGTTCGAGGAGGTGAAGGCGCACCTGGCGGAGCTGTATGAGCACTGGGAGGAGGCGGTGGAGATGAATTAGCCGGGAGCAGGTGGGCAAATCTACGCGGAAGATCGTTGACAGCGGACACGGGGGCTAGCTCGCATGAGCGACAACTTTGAAATGCTCGTCGATGTGGAAGCAACGTCGGAAAACGCGGAGCGGCTATCGCGCGCCGTCTTGGACCGGCTTCGTCAGCTCGACCTGATCGTCGGTGAAGCCAATGCGGATTGCGTACTCGGCGGGACCGGTTACCGACCCGGCCCGGCAGTACCGTCCTTGTACATATGCGGTGAGCGCGAAGGCCGGTTTTGGGAGTTGCGCACTTGCGGTGTTGAACCAAAGGTTGGCAGAAGCTTCAACTATTGGGCGCTGGGGCCTGTATGCGAGGGCTTTACCTGTTCCCAATGCCGGGCTGTCCTTGAACCGTTTGGAGCAGAGTTTGGGGACTTCGTCGGCAAGGCCTTTGGTGAATGGTTGGACCGACGTGGTCCGGGCCTGCTTCGGTGCCCGCGATGTGCAGGGGAGCGCTCCATTGCCGAATGGCAGTGCAAGCCGCCGTTGGGCATGGGCTACCTGTCGTTTCGGTTCTGGAACTGGCCGCCGCTCAATTCTCCTGAATGGAAGGTCGATATAGGGGCTATTATCCGTGAGGCGACTGGCCACAAAATCGTAAGAACCTACGGCCACATCTAAGGCATGGTAGATCCTGCCTACCCGCCGCCGAAGCACTCGTTGTTAGCATTCTAAACGCGCCGCCGCTTGACAACCCTCTCCGCTCCCGAAAGAATCATCTCGATTCCCACTATCATGCGGCCGCCTGCCGTGAGGGAGGACGCCATGCCGGCCTGGAGCATTCCAATTCAGCAGGGAGGCGGCTGGAAGCTGCGCGTCTTGTCCGGCACGTCGCTCGGCAAGGAGTTCGACCTCGTTCCCGCCCGCTATGTCCTCGGCAGCAAGGCGCCGGCCACGATCGTCATCCCCGACCCGAGCATCGCGCCGCAGCACGTCGTCCTCGAAATCAGCGCCGACCGCGTCCAGCTCCGCGATTGCAGCGGCGGCGCCGGCGTCATGGTCAACGGCGCCCGAATCGCTTCCGCCCAGGTCGCTCCCGGCGATCAGATCGCCGTCGGCAATTTCCGCTTCACGTTCAGCAACCCCAATTGGCGGCCGGCCGCCGTTCCGCTGTCGCCCACCGGGGCGCCGGCCGCCCGTTCCGCCTTCGACCGGTTCGCCAAGCTGCCGCTGTGGCTGCGGGCCGGCGCCGTTACCTTCGTCGTCGCCTCGGTCCTGTTCGTCCTTTTCGTGCTGACGAAAGCGGTCACGCTCGTGCCGGTCATGCTCATCTCCATGAGCGCCGTCGTTCCCACCGCCGTCATCTGCTGGCTGGTCGAGAAATACGACCGCACCGGCCTGTCCTTCCACACGCTGGCCCTGACGTTCCTGGCGGGCGGCACGGTCGGCGTCATCTGTGCGATGGTGGTATACGTGCTGGCGGGGTCGCTGCTGGCCGTCGCCATGTTCGCCGGGGTCGCGGAGGAGCCGGGCAAGTTCCTGGCCACGGCGTGGCGCTGGCGGCATCGGGTCTACGATCGGCCGATGGATGGTCTCATCATCGGCACGGTCGCCGGCTTCGGATTCGCGGTCGTGGAGACGGCGGGTTACGGCCTGGATGCGCTCATCCAGGGCGGCAAGGCGGATCTGCTCTGGACGATGGCATTTCGGAGCCTGACGGCGCCGTTTTGTCACGGCCTCTGGGCGGGCATGGTCGCGGCGGCGTTCTGGCAGGTCGGCCGCAATCTCAAGCTGGCGATCCGCTCCCGCGTCTTCTGGGTCGCGGCGGCCTGGGCCGTGGGGCTGCACGCTCTGTGGAACGGCAGCGCGATGCTGACGGAGATGGATTCGGAAAGGCTCGATTGCCTCACGGTCGGCTGCATTGGTCTCGGCTACGTCTTGATGATTGGGACGGCGGTGCTGAGCGCGTGGCAATACCGGGGGTTGCTGCTCAACAACGGGTATCGGCGCTGAGAATGCCGACGAGCCGGAAGCGTCAGCGACGGAGGGAAGACCGTCGCTGACGCTTCCGGCTC
>DATKHW010000089.1:0-6112 GCA_035546275.1 Gemmataceae bacterium | reverse complement strand
TTGGAACGACCCGGACATGCTGGTGGTGGGCCAGGTCGGCTGGGGCCGGCCGCATCCGACCCATCTGACTCCGAATGAGCAGCTGACGCACATTACGCTGTGGTCGCTGCAGTCGGCGCCGCTGCTGATCGGCTGCGACATGACGCAGCTTGACCCGTTCACGCGAGACGTGCTAAGCAACGACGAGGTCCTGGCGGTGAATCAGGACCCGCTGGGGAAACCGGCCGGCCGCAAGGCGAAGGAGGGGATGCTGGAAGTGTGGGCGCGGCCGCTGGCCGACGGCACGGTCGCGGTGGGCCTGTTCAACCGGGGCGGCTCCGCGGCCGAAGTGACGGCGAAGTGGTCCGACGTCGGCGTGCAGGGCGAGCAGCCGGTACGCGACCTATGGCGGCAGAAGGACCTGGGGACTTTCGCTGATTCCTTCAAGGCGACGGTTCCACGTCATGGGGCGGTGCTGGTCAAGATCGGCAAGCCGGCTCAGGAGCCGTAAGGCGGATCGGCCCTGCGAGACTTTGCAGCATGGTTGGGGTTCCATTCTGTTAATGCCGTCGGCCGCGCGGCAGGAACGAGATTTGTTCCATCAAGGGAGATGCGAATGCAACGACTGTCGGCGACTGGCGTGCTGGTTCTGGCGTTCCTGGGCTGGGGCGGCGCCGCATCGGCCGCGGACGATCCGCCGGCGCCGCCGAGCTATGTCAACGACATCAAACCGTTTCTCAATAGCTATTGCATGCGCTGCCACAGCGATGCGCGGCCCCGCTCCGGCGTCGCCGTCGAGACGTTCGCGGACCTGACCAAGAGCGGACGGCGCGGAACGCTGGTCGTACCGCAGAAGCCCGACGACAGCCGTTTGCTGGCGGTCCTGACCGGCCACGGCCGGCAGATGCCGCCCGGTCGGTCGCCGCAACCCAAGGCGGAGGAAGTCGCCAAGGTGCGCGACTGGATCACGGCAGGGGCCAAAGACGATACTCCGGCGCCTGCCGACGTCGACAAGAAAACTCCCTCCCCCGATCCGGGAAAATGACACGGGTCGCTCCGTCGTCCTGCGACGCTTTATGCGTCGGTTCCGATCAAGCGTCGGAACCGGCTTTTCTGCTTGCGCCTGGCCGATCAATCCGGTTATTCAGCCCGTGCGCCCTGAATTACTCATTTTGCGTATTTTACCCAATTTTCGCAATTGATTTTATTTGCCACGGAGCCGACGGCCTGCGCATCATAGACGAGAAGGGTGGACGCAGGCCTTTAGTCCAGCTGTCGAAGCGGTAGGTTCGTTCGGGGTTGCCGTTGACCCCTCCCAGGGATATACTTCCCCTTTTTAGGCTGGTCGATCGGCCGAAAGTGGTTGTGGGGAAATGAGTTGACGCCGGGCCGACGCACATGCGTTTCCATCTGGTGGATCGAATTGTGGAAGTGCAGCCGGGCCGGAGCCTGCGGGCGGTCAAAAACCTGACGCTCGGCGAGGAGTACCTGGCGGACCATTTTCCGACGTTCCCGGTCATGCCGGGGGTTTTGATGCTTCAGGCGCTGGTGGAGGCCGGCGCCTGGCTGCTGCGGGCGACGGACGAGTTCAGCCACAGCGTCACGGTGCTGCGCGAGGCTCGCGGAGTAAAATACGGCTCCTTCATGGAGCCGGGCCGTCAAATGTCGATATTAGTAGAGTTGACCGAAAAAGACGGTCCTAACGCCACGCTTAAAGGGAAGGGCGAAGCCGACGGTCAGCAGACGGTTTCGGCGAAGCTGACCTTGGCTTCCTATAACCTGCGCGAGCGCAATCCGGCTCTGCAAACGGTGGATGAGGAATTGGTGCGGAAGTTGCGCGCGCAATACGCCCTGTTGCGAGGATGAGGATGTGGGGCGTGCCGCCGGGACGTGCCCGGCGGATGCAGCGAAGGAATCAAGGGACCGTTTCATGCGGCTGAAGGATCAGATCGCCCTTGTCACCGGCGGCAGCCGCGGCATCGGCCGGGCCGTGGTCAAGGCGTTCGCCGCCGAGGGCGCCAAGGTCGCCGTCGTTTACCGCGGCAGCAAGGAGGCGGCCGAGCAGCTGGTGCAGGAAGTCGCGCAGGCCGGCGGGACGGCTAAGGCCTACCAGTGCGACGTGGCCGACGGCGCCGCCGTCAAGACGTGCGTGGAGCAGGTGCAGAAGGACCTGGGGCCGGTCAACGTCTTGGTGAACAACGCCGGCGTCATCGCCGACGGCCTGTTCGTCCGCATGGAGCCGGAAGACTGGGACAAGGTGGTGAAGACCAACCTCGGCGGCGTGTTCCACTTTTGCCGAGAATTGGCCTTCCCGATGATGCAAAAGCGATCGGGACGGATTATTAATATCTCCAGCGTGGCCGCCACGCATGTGAATCCGGGGCAGGCGAACTACGCCGCCAGCAAGGGGGCGGTCAACAGCTTCACGCGGGCGCTGGCCGTCGAGCTGGCCGGGCGCGGCGTGACGGTCAATGCGATCGCTCCGGGGTTCATCGAAACGGACATGAGCGCCGCCGTCCGCAACAAGGCCGGCGACCTCATCAAGAAATTCATCCCGATGAAACGCATCGGGACGCCCGACGATATCGCCAAGGTGGCGGTGTTCCTGGCCAGCGCCGACAGCGGTTACATCACCGGTCAGGTGCTGACGGTGGACGGTGGACTCAGTCTCGGGGCCGTGGGGGCCTCGTGATGCGCCGGCGCGGGTCGGCCGCTGCGGCGGAACCCGGCGCCATAACCCCGTGAGAGCGCCCCTCATCCCCTAATGTGAAAGAGGACTGCTGCGATGCCTACACAGGAAGAAATCTACACGAAGGTGTCGGACACCCTGGTGGAGGCTCTCAACGTGGAGCCGGAGGAGATCAAGCCGACCTCCACGCTCCAGGGCGATTTGGGCGCCGAGTCCATCGACTTCCTGGACATCGTGTTCCGTCTGGAACGCGAATTCGGCATCAAGATTCCGCGCGGCGAGCTGTTCCCCGAGTCGATCTTCCAGGGCGACCCGGAGTTCGTGCAGAACGGCCGCGTCACCGACAAGGGCCTCCAGGAGCTGCGCGATCGGATGCCGTTCGCCGACCTGGCCGCCTTCGAGAAGAACCCCGAGGTCAGCCACCTGAGCGACCTGTTTACGGTGGATCTCATCACGCGCTACATCCAGGGCAAGCTGCAGAGCCGGAACTGAGGGAGAATGCGCTCTCCTCACGAGCACGCAGCGCAAGCAAGTGCTTTCGCGAAAGCACTTGCTTGCGCTGCGTGCTGACAGGGTGATCGCCATGCGCTGGATCTGGATCGACCGATTCGTGGAATTCCAGAGCGGCAAGTCGGCGCGGGCGGTGAAGAACCTGAGCCGGGCCGAGGACCACTTCGCCGACCACTTCCCCGGCTGGCCGATCATGCCGGCCGTGCTCATCCTGGAAGGGCTGGCCCAAACCGGCGGCATCCTGGTCGGCGAGGCGAACCAGTTCCGCGAGAAGGTGGTGCTGGCTAAGATTCCCAGGGCCGTCTTCCATCGAGAGGCGACGGCGGGCGAGCAGCTGACCTATGAGGTCGAGATGCTCCACCTTCGGCCGGAGGGGGCGTCGGTGACCGGCCGGGTGCTGTCGGACGGCGCCCTCACGGCGGAAGCGGAGATTTTCTTCGCCCACCTCGACCAGTCGCGGTCGGGCCAGCTGTTCGGCGACCGCAATTTCGTCTTCAGCGGAGAGATGCAGTATCTGCTCGGTCGCTTGCTTAAGCCGGGGAATGCATCGAGTTGATCGCCCGCCTCCGGTTCGGCGTCCTCTGAGGTCGGCGGCTTTGCCGCGGGTGTGACATGGCTGCTTCTTCCCGCCGGGCGGTTATCACCGGCGTCGGCGTCCTCAGCCCGATCGGCCTCGACGCCGCTGCGTTCTGGCGCTCCCTCCAGGAAGGCAAGAGCGGCGTCCATCCCATCCAGGCGTTCGATGCCTCCTCGCTGCCGGTCCGCTTCGCCGGCGAAATCGCCGATTTCGACCCCAAGAACTACGTCGAGAAGAGCCAGCGCAAGGGCCTGCGCATGATGGCCCGCACCATCCAGCTGGCTGTGGGCGCGGCGCAGCTGGCGCTGCAGGATGCGGGCGTCGATAAGACCAAGCTGGTTCCCGAGCGATTTGGCGTTGAGTTCGGCGCCGGCCTGATCGCCACGGAATTGCCGGAATTGGCCGACGCATCGCGGGTGAGTCTCAACGGCCAAGCGAACCACATCGATTTGGAGAAATGGGGCGCCGAGGGTCTGCCGCTCCTCCAGCCGCTCTGGATGCTGAAGTATCTGCCCAACATGCTGGCCAGCCACGTTTCGATTCTGCACGACGCGCGCGGCCCGAACAACAGCATCACCGAGGGCGACGCCTCCAGCCTGCTGGCGCTCGGCGAGGCGTATCGCATCCTGGGGCGCGGGCAAGCCGACCTCTTCCTGGTCGGCGGCGCCGAGAGCAAGATCAACCCGCTGAGCCTGGTGCGGCAATGTCTCTACGAGCCGCTGTCGCGCCGCAACGATGCGCCGGAGAAAGCAAGCCGGCCGTTCGAGCGCAACCGCGACGGCTTGGTGGTCGGCGAGGGCGCCGCCGTGTTCGCGCTGGAAGAGCTGGAACACGCCAAGAAGCGCAGCGCCCGGATTTACGGCGAAGTCGTTGGCTTCGGCGCCGCGTTCAGCCCGGACCTCAAGGGGGACGGCCTGGCGCGGGCCGTGCGGGCCGCCTTGAAGGACGCGGGGATCGGCCCGGAGCAGGTCGATCACGTCAACGCGCACGGCCTGTCGGCGCGCGAATCGGACGAGTGGGAGGCGCGGAATTTGCAAAGCGTCTTTGGGGACGTTAACACGCCGGTGGTCGCGGTCAAGAGCTACATCGGCAACCTTGGTGCGGCGGGCGGCACGACGGAGATGGCGGCCAGCGTGCTTGGATTTCACCACGGCGAGGTCCCACGGACGCTCAATTATGATGAACCCGACCCAGCATGTCCGATTCCCGTGGCGGCGGCGTCCCGAGTTGCGGCGCGTCCCTATGCGGTCAAGGTCGGCTTCACGCAGATGGGGCAGTGTGCGGCCGTCGTGATTCGCAAGTGGAACTGACACAGGGGTCTGTATACATGCGACGCCGAGTCGTCATCACCGGCATGGGCGCGATCACTCCGCTGGGCCACAGCGTGGACGCCATGTTCACGGCCCAGCTGGAAGGCCGCAGCGGCGTCGGCCCGATCCAGCGCTTCGACGCCCGCCGCTTTCCGACGCAGTTCGCCGCCCAGGTCAAGGACTTCGACCTCGGCCGCTTCGTGGCCGATCCCGGCCGCTGGAAGCATTCCGGCGTCAACAGCCAGTTCGCCGCCGCCGCCGCGCGCCAGGCGCTCGAACACGCCGGCCTGCTCCATCCGGACGACGCCCGTGTGGACCGCACGCGCTTCGGCGTCTATCTGGGCTCCGGCGAAGGCATCCAGGATTTCCACACGCTGATGTCGCTGATCGCCAAGTCCTACCTGGCCGAGGAGCGGCGCGTCGATGATGCGGCCTTCGCACGGGCTGGGTTGCAGTATTTCCAACCCGGCCCGGAAGCCGAGCAGGAGCTGCACACGACGCCCGGCCATCTCGCCGCCTATTTCGGTCTGCTCGGTCCCAATTACAACTGCTTGACGGCCTGCGCCGCCAGCAGCCAGGCGATCGGCGAGGCGACGGAGATGATCCGCCGCGACGACGCCGACCTGATGATGGCCGGCGGCGCCCACAGCATGATCCATCCCATCGGCGTCACCGGCTTCAATCGCCTGACGGCCCTGTCCACGCGAAACGACGCTCCGCAGCAGGCGTCGCGCCCCTTCGACCTCAACCGCGACGGTTTCGTCCTGGGCGAAGGTTCCGGCATGCTCGTTCTCGAAGAGCTGGAACATGCCCGCAAGCGCGGGGCGGTGATCTTCGCGGAGATGACCGGTTACGGCTCGACGGCCGACGCCTTCCGCGTGACGGATAGTCATGACACCGGGCGTGGCGCCATCGCCTGCATTCGCGGGGCGCTCAAAGACAGCCGGCTTGCTGTCGAGCAGATCGATTACATCAACGCCCACGGCACCAGCACCAAGGTGAACGATTCCATCGAGACGCTGGCGATCAAGAGTGTTTTCGGCGAAC
>DATKHW010000088.1:0-17908 GCA_035546275.1 Gemmataceae bacterium | reverse complement strand
CGGCCGGGCGGCCGGCGTATACAGCCAAATCAGCGCCGACCCGATCCGGCCGGCCTTTGCGGAGCGATTGGCCAACCCGCGGTCGCGCTCCGCCAAGCTCCGCTGGGCGCAGCGCTCCGATTCCTAGCCGCCCGCCCTATTTGTGCTGTTGCAGCAGCCATTCGTACAGATCCGGCGTGTTGTACGCCATTTCCCAGCTGTTGTGTCCGACGCCGGCGTATTCTGTGTACTTCGGCTGGCCGCCCGCCGCCTTGAGGGCTTCGACCATGGCGCGCGACCGATCGACCGGAACAGATTTGTCGGCGTCGCCGTGGAAAATCCAGCACGGAATGTCCTTGATCACTTTCGCCTGGTTCGGGTCGCCGCCGCCGCAGACCGGCACGATGGCGGCCCAACGCTCGGGGTTTTTCTGAGCCAGGCTCCACGTGCCGAACCCGCCCATCGACAATCCGGTGAGGTAAACGCGCTTTTCGTCGATCTTGAACTCCTTCTCCACAGCATCCAGCACGGCCAGCGCGCGCTGCGCGTCCTTCGAGTCGGCCTGCCAGCTGCGGTCTTGCGACTGCGGCAGCAGCACGAAGCAGGGGAACTTCTTGGCGTTCATCCGCAGGACGGGGCCGAGGCCGACGTAAGTCTGCATCTTGCCGTCGGTCCCCGTTTCGCCGGAGCCGTGCAGGAAAAGAATCAGCGGATACGCTTTATCCGCCTTGTAGTCGAGCGGCACGAAGAGCGCGTATTTCGCCTCCTTGCCGTCGGCGTCGATGTAAGTGCGGTCGAGCAGGCCGGTCGTGAATTCATCAGCCCGCAGCAGGGAAGGGACGAGCAACAGCAGGGCCGTCCCAAACAGGACGGCGATGCGCGGCGCACGCATGGAGAAGCCCTCAATGAAGACGCGGCGAAGACGGGCGCGACGGCTTAACGTATCACACCGGCCGCGGCATTGCCACAAACCGCACAGCGGAACAGGGCGCTGGACTTCGGACGCTGCCAATGGGATAATCCCGACGGCGCTTTCCCCCAACCACCGAGGTCTCTCATGGTCACACAGCTCGTCGAGCGCTCTCCAAACTCGTTGGAACTGTCCTTCGAGCCCCCGGCCCGGCTGCGGCGACGCCGACTAGCCAGTGCGGCGTTGGCGGCCCTGCTGCTATTGCCGGTGGGCGCGCTCGCCGCGGACATAGATCGCGATGCGGCGGCGGCGCTCGATGAGGCGGAGGCGCTGGCCAAGAAAGCGCAGGGGTTGCATGACGACCCCGTGCGATGGGAATGCGCGCTGATAGAGGCCATGTCGGCGGTGAAGCGCGCCGACGCCTTGCTTGGCGCCGGCCAGGGAACGGATCGGCTCCGCCGGCGCGCGGTCGTGGTGCGAGCGGCGATCGAAGAAGCCGATGAGGACCGGCGTTTGGTCGCACGATTGGAGGAGGCGCGGTCGCGGGGCGCCGAAGCGGCCGACCTCTACGGCGCGGCGTTTCGACTGGACGACAAGGAATGGGATTCCCTGAAGCCTGACGAGGCGGCCGACCGCATCAAACGGCGAGCCATCCGCGAGGAGCTGCTGGCGGCCCTCGAGGATTGGGCCGCCCTTTCGGAAAAAAAGGATGAAACGGAGCGACTTCATGCGATCGTCGCAGCGGCGGACGCCGATCCCACTTCACTCCGCAGCCGCTGCGACGCTCTGATCGCCAAGAAGGACTGGCAGGGATTGCACCAGCTGGCGTTCGGCGACGAGGGCAAGTACATTCCGGCGGCGCGCCTGGCGAGTCTGGGATGGATCATTCGAGCCGAGGGCGGCGCTGAGGCGGCGGTTTCCTTTTTGAAGGAAGCCAACCGCCGGCATCCCAGCGATTACTGGATTGCCTTTGAGCTGGCGGCCGCTTGCCGAACGAGCAAACCGCCCGCGGCGGCGGAAGCGATTCGCTATTTCACGGTCGCCGCCGCGCTGCGGCCCGACAGCGCCGCCGCCCACGCCAATCTTGGCCAGGCCCTGCGCGACGCCCAGCGCTGGGACGAGGCGATCGCAGAGCTTCGCAAGGCCGTCGAGCTGAAGCCCGACGACGCCGCAGCCCATGACCGACTCGGCGTGGTCCTGATTGAGCTGGGCCGGCTCGAGGAAGCGATCGCGGAGTTCCGCAACGCAGTGCAGCTGCAGCCCAGTTCCGCATCCGCGCATGAACACATGGGAAAGGCTTTGCGGTTTATAGGCCGCCGCGAGGAGGCAGGCGCGGAGTTGCGCAAGGCGATCGAACTGCAGCCCGACGACGCGTCGGCCCACAACCAGCTTGGCCTTCTGCTCGAGGAACAAGGCGACGCGGAAGGGGCCGTCGCCGAGTTCCGCAAGGCGATCGCGCTGCGGCCGGACGCCGCCGAGTTCTACACCAACCTCGGCGCTGTGCTTGCCAGCCGGGGGCAGCCAGACGAAGCCATTGCGGCGCTTCGCAGGGCGATCCAATTACGGCCCGATTCCGCCGACGCCCACGACAATCTCGGAACCCTTCTCACCCAGCAGCACGCGTATGAAGAGGCGGTCGTGGAGTTCCGCCGGGCGGTCGAGCTGCAGCCGCAGAGTGCAGACGCCCATTCCAGCTTCGGTCATGCGCTGCGTCGTATGGGCCGATGGGATGAGGCGATCGCGGAGTACCGCAAGGCGCTAGAACTGCGGCCGGACGACCCGCTGTGCCACTGCAACCTGGGCCAGGCGCTGCTGCAGAAGGGCCAGTTCACCGAGGCCCTGGCCGCCCTGCGGCGCGGCCACGAGCTGGGCAGTAAGCAACCCGGTTGGCGCTATCCCTCCGCGCAGTGGGTTCAAGACGCGGAGCGGCTGGCCGCACTGGACGCCAAGCTGCCGGCCGTGCTGAACGGTGAGGCCCGGCCGGCCGACGCCGCCGAGCAGCTCGAAC
Source organism: Gemmataceae bacterium (assembly GCA_035546275.1). Lineage (GTDB taxonomy): Bacteria > Planctomycetota > Planctomycetia > Gemmatales > Gemmataceae > UBA4732. Next base: position 15,011 of record DATKHW010000088.1, on the reverse strand, counting down.
TGGCGCGCGTGTGCCAGATCAAGCGTCTGTACGCCGCCTCGGCCCGCTTCTCGGCCGACGCATTCTCCGCCGACCCGAAACGAGCGGACGACCTCCTTAGCGGCTCCCGCTATCACGCCGCCTGCGCCGCGGCCTTAGCCGGCTGCGGCAAGGGCGAGGACGCTGCGAGGCTTGAAGACAAGGAACGGGCACAGTTGCGCCAGCAGAGCCGTACCTGGCTGCAAGCGGAACTGGCGACGTGGTCACAGAGGATCGACGCGGGCAGCGGCGTCGAACGTATGGCGGCGGCCCAGGCGCTTCAGCGCTGGACCAAAGAGGCTGACCTGGCCGGCGTGCGCGACGTCGACGCCCTGGCCAAGCTGCCGGCCGAGGAACAGGATGCCTGGCGAAAGCTTTGGGCCGACGCGGACGCCCTGCGGAAGAGGGCCGAAGCAAAGTGACGCCACACTGAACTGTCCACGGTCATCCACCCGGCAGCCAGGGCCCCGCGAACAGGCTGATGAGCAGCAGCACCAGCACGGCCAAAGTCACGGCCACATAGAGGCGGTCGCGCTGCCGGGCGAAGACGTATACAGAAAAGGCCACGCGAGCCACGGGCGTGGCGATGAGCAAGAGGACGCCGAGCTGGATCAGGCCGCGGCCCAGGCCGTAGCCGGGACGCCCGCGAAACGCCAGCTCCAACACGCCGGCCGGACTGTTCAATTCGGCAGGATGGTCCAGTCCGACGCCGTTGGGCGGCAGCTTGTCATAGGCCGGTCTTTCTTGCGTCGCACGTTCGGCAAGGTAGAAGGCGCCGCCGACGGCGGTCACCAGCGCGGCAAGAAGCACGCCCGCCTGGAGCAGCCGGCCCATCGTCTGCTCCACGCGGGTGTCCTCCGAATTGTGTTGGGGTTCATTCATCTCAAATCTTCCCCATTGCGCCGTTGTAAATCATCTGGATCGCCAAAGCCGTGATGACCAGCGCAAAGACGATTCGCAATGTCCTGACCGGGGCATGCGTCAGAATTCGGGCGCCGAGCAGCGAGCCGGGCAGCACGCCGAGCAGCACCGGCATCGCCAGGCCGGGGTCGATATAGCCGCGGGCCAGGTAAACGCCGGCGCTGGCGGCGGCGGTGACGCCGATCATGAAGTTGCTGGTCGTCGTGGACACCTTGAAAGGCAGACGCATGGCTTGATCCAGCGCCAGCACCTTGAGCGCGCCGGAACCAATGCCGAGCAAGCCCGACAGCACGCCCGCCACGAACATAAGGCCGAAACCAGCTGGCACGCGACGGACATGGTAAGACTCCATCCCCTTTGCCGTGGGATAGCTGCCGTCCAGTTTCAGGCGCACCGCCAGGGGATCCGGTTGATCGGCCATGCGCGAATCGCGCCGGGGCCGGCTCGATAAGTAGGCCGAGATGATCAGTACTGCGCCGAAAATGACTGCGATGACATTCGGCCAGACGACCAGCGCCAGAAACGCCCCTGCAAGGGCGCCGACCGTGGTAGCGATCTCCAGCAACATACCGATGCGGATGTTGGAGTAGCCCTCGCGGACATAGGCGGCGGCCGATCCCGACGACGTGGCGATGACCGAAACGAGCGAGGCGCCGATGGCGTACTTGATGTCTGCGCCGAAGGCCAGCACCAGCATCGGCACGATGACGACGCCGCCGCCCAACCCCGTCAAAGCCCCGAGCAGCCCCGCCATGAACGACCCCAGCCAGACGAGGCCGGTGAAGACCAGGACGTTGTTCATCCCGCGCATCTCCTGAGCGCCGGCGGCCGGCCGGCGGCACCGATTCTCGCGGCCGGCGGTCGAGATTGCAAGACCGTCGTCAGCATCGGTTCGGCTTCGGCCTTGCACGCCGTCAGGAGGAAAGGCGTCAGGAGGCCGGCGAGGTCTTGTCTCGCGCGGCCGTTTTGATCGGCGACGACCTGCCGCCGACCGGCGGTTGCAGCGCCCGCGCCAGCTCCGCCAATTCGGTCGCTCCGCCGGGAACGTGCGCGGACTTGTCGGCGGTGGGCGTCAGCGGCTCTGGGACCACTAGATTGCCGAAATCGTCGCGGCCCCGGCGTTCCTCGGTGCGATCGCGGGTGGTGTTTTCCATGGAAGCGCCTCCGGAAAGGGGTTCCTCGATCTTCCAGACGCGCAAAGTGCGAACGGCGTGCCGGCCGCTCAGCTGGCGAAAACTTTGTCCATGCGTTCGGACAAGTCCTTGAGCGCCTCGGCGTCCTTCGACTGCTCGCCGGGCTGCTCGGAGATCCCCCATCCGTTATAGCCGATGTCGTCCAGCGCCTTCATGATTGCAGGCCAGTTGTCGTCGCCCTCGAAGAACTTCACGCTGAATTTCTTGAGAGCACTGTATTCCTTGATGTGCAGCTTAACAATGCGTTTGCCGAGCTTCGGAATCCAATCCTCCGGCTTGCCGTAACGCAGCACATTGCCGATGTCGAAGTGCCAGCCGACCATCGGGCTGTCGATGGCGGCGAGGAAATCCAACGCCTGCTCCGGCTTCGTGATGAAGTTGTTCCAGACGTTCTCGATCGCCAGCTTCACGTCCACGTCGTGGGCGACCGGCAGGATCTTCTTGATTTCGATCACCGATCGGCTGAAACAGTCGTCGTAGGAAACCTTGTCGTTGACGATCCCCGGGACCAGCAGCACCGACGTGGCGCCGTAGCGCTTGGCGTCCTTCAAAGCCTGCTCGACCCCTTCGCGCGCCTCCTGCCGCACGTTTTCATCCGGATGAGACAGCGGCCTGCCCCAGTGGGTGCTGCAGCAGACGCTGGCGGGCTTGAGGCCGGACTGGTCGAAGGCTTTCAGCACCTCGTCCTGGTTCATGTGGCTCATCGGCTCGACGCCCTCGAAGCCGGCGGCTTTCACGGCCTGGAATTGCTCCAATACCGACCCCTTATAGGTCAGCGTGCCGTACATGATGGCTTTGTGGATGGTGCGCTTCTTGGCCGGCTCGTCGGCGGATGCGATGCCGCCCAGCGCGGCCGTCGCGGCCACGGCCCCGCCGAGCCGCAGGAAGTCGCGCCGGTGCAATTTGTCGGTCATGGGTGTCCCCCCCTGCTACGCGGTGATCGTGAACCCCGAGGGCGGTCATTCTATCCCTTTTCCAGCGAATGGGGGTTTTCTCGGGCGGCGCCGCGAACCAATCGGGTTCAAGCGCTGCCGCCGCATGCGTCGATTTTGCCGACCTTCCGCCGATGCGCCGGGCGATGGTACAATTAACTTCTCGTCGCCCCAGGAAGGCGCTTCATGTCGATCGCATCCATCCTCGGCCCGGACGGCGCCATCGCCCGGCGGCTGGCAAACTATGAAATCCGGCCGCAGCAGCTGCAGATGGCCGATGCCGTCGCGGACGCCGTGGCCGGCGGCAAGAAGCTGATGGTCGAGGCGGGGACCGGCGTTGGAAAGAGTTTCGCCTATCTGGTCCCGGCGATCCTGGCCGCCGCAACGCAAAAGGATTGCCGAATCGTCGTCTCCACGCACACTATCAGCCTTCAAGAGCAGTTAGTCAGGAAAGACATCCCTTTTCTCCAGAAAGTAATGACGCAGCCGTTCACGGCCGTGCTGGTCAAGGGGCGATCGAATTACATCAGTCTCCGGCGGCTGCATGGGGCGCAGCAACGCGCCTTGGCGCTGGCGGCGGAGCCCGGTGCGGCCGATCAGCTGCAACGCATCGGTCGCTGGTCGCGCACAACCCAAGACGGCAGTCGCAGCGATCTCGGCTTTGTGCCGTCGCCGCCCGTGTGGGACGCCGTAGAGAGCGACATCGGCAACTGCCTGGGCCGAGCTTGCCCCGACTACGCCAAGTGCTTCTATTTCAAGGCGCGCAAACAGATGTTCGGGGCGCAAATCCTCGTCGTCAATCACGCGTTGTTTTTCAGCGATCTCGCGCTGCGGCGCGACGGCGGCGCCCTGCTGCCCGATTACAAGGCCGTCATCTTCGACGAAGCGCACACCCTCGAAGACGTGGCCGCCGACCACCTGGGGCTGCAGATCAGCCGTGGCGCCGTCGAGTGGCTGCTAAACAAGCTGCACAATTCCCGTCAGCGGCGCGGTCTGCTTAGCTGGTTCGGCGACGAAGATGCAGTGCGCCAGGTCGAAATCGCCCGCGGCGCCGCCGAGCGGTTCTTCGACGGCGTCTTCAACTGGTCCTTGCGACAACCTCGCGGCGGCCGTGGTCCACGCCCCACGGCGGACGCCGTGCGCGTCCACCAAGCCGATATTGTGCCCGACAACCTCTCCGAAGAGTTGAAAAAGCTGGCGTCTTGCATCAACGGCCTGGGCGAGAAGCTGGAGGACGAACAGAAGATCGAGTTCACGGCCGTCGCGGGCCGGGCGTTGCAGCTGGCGCTGTCCATAAGGCAATGGCTGGGGCAGGAGCTGTCCGGCCAGGTTTACTGGGTGGAGGCCTCCGCCGGCCGCACGCAGCGGCTGGACCTGGTCAGCGCCCCCATCGACGTCGGCCCCGCGTTGCAAGAGCGCCTTTACAGCCAGGTTCCGACCGTGGTGTTGACCAGCGCCACACTCAGCACCGGCGGCTCGGCCGGGTTCCGTCACATCCAGGGTCGTCTCGGTCTGGACGGCTGCGATACGCTGCAGGTCGGCAGCCCGTTCAACTACCGCCAACAGGTGGAATTGCACCTCGCGCAGGCGATGCCCGATCCATCCAGCGACCCGGTCGGCTTTGAAGAAGCGGTGCTGGCCCGGATACCGGAATATATTCAGCGGAGTAAAGGGAGGGCGTTCGTCCTGTTCACGAGCCATCGAGCGATGCAGACGGCGACGGCGCGGCTTCGGTCCTGGTGCGACCGGCAGGGATATCCGCTGTTCAGCCAGAGCGAGGGCCTGCCGCGGTCCCAAATGCTCGAGCGATTTCGGGCGGAAGGCAATGCCGTGCTGTTCGGCGTGGACAGCTTCTGGCAGGGCGTGGACGTGCCGGGCGACGCTTTATCGAACGTCATCATCACGAAGCTGCCGTTTGCGGTCCCCGATCGGCCTGTACTGGCGGCGCGGCAGGAGGCGATCGAGGCGGCGGGGGGACAGCCGTTCTTGGATTACCAGCTGCCGCTGGCGGTCATCAAGCTCAAGCAGGGGTTCGGCCGGCTGATCCGCCGGGCCACGGACACGGGGATGGTCGTCATCCTCGATCCGCGGGTGCTGACCAAGGGGTATGGACGAGCTTTTCTGGCGGCGCTGCCGGAATGCCGGCGCTTTGTCGATGGGGCGCCGGCGACGGACACAGCGAATGCGTGAGTACGGTCTTTCCATCCACGACCACGCGCCGAGTTGGTCCTGGCACGGGCGACGAGCAGGCGACAGGCATTTCGACGATCTGAAATAACGGCGGATCGCGCCGCTCAAAGCGAACGGCCATGCCCGTGCGGCATCCCCACAGACCGGCCGGCGAAGTCATCGCCATTTCATACACGACGTCCGGTTCCACATCCGCCAGCGCGAGGCGCACTGCCTCCGGCGTGCCTCCTTCGGCCGCCGGCGTGAACTCGAAATAGACGCCGTGGTCGAAGAGAAGCCGAAGGCCGCCGCCGCGCGGATCTTCCACGGCGACCGGCCCGTCTGGGGAGATTCGCGTTTCCAGCAGCAGCACGTCACTGCCGAGCGCCTGGCGCAGCTGCGGCGCCGCATCGCCGGCGGGTCCTTTGCCGTTGTACAAAACAGCCTTTAGCCGAGGCCAAATATCCGATATGCGGTCGCGGCCGGTGCAATAACGGGCGTGGTCGATCCACGACGCAATCGCCTGCGCGGACCCGGCGAGGCACGTGATCGGTTCCGCAATCAGCCGATCAGCGGCCACCTCGCCCGTCAGCGCGTAAGGCTGAACGAGCGCGGGAATGACGTCGGCCGCATCCGCAAGCGCCAGTCTGCCGGATAGCAGGCGCGCCTCTGGTCGGACCGTCGCGACGAAGGCTAGGGCCGTGGTCCACGCGTCCCGTCGCGCCTGCTGGAGCAGCCTGGCGTCCATCGCCGCTGCGCCGACGCGGCGCAGCGCGGCTGGAGTGCGCAACGGCACGAGTCGGCGGAAATCGGCCTCGGTGCGGATGCGGCGGAAATCATGGTCGCGCCCAAACGCCGTCGCCTGGGCGGCATGGACCAGCCCGAGCAAGATGCGCCGCTGACAGCGGACCACTTCCAAGCGGTCGAAGCGCGCGATCGCGCTCCGGGCGCGCGCACGGAAAATCGCATCCGCGACCGCACGGAAGACGAACGAATCGACCAGCCGCCGAGAAGCGGTGAAAGGGGACAGATGCGCGATCAACTGTTCAGCTTTGCGAATCCATTGGAGCGAACATGGCGCGAGTCCATCGCTGATGAGGCTACCGCGCGGGGGTGGCGCGTACAAGTTAATTCGCCCAAATTACGCCGTCGCCTTGGGAACAGAAGTTCACCAAGGCCGCCCAATCGGTCCAAGCGATAGATGCGGACCGACCTTATTGCAGGCAAAGCTCATCCCGCCCTTCCGCGGCGCGGCGCAGCGCTGTCTCCAAACCGTCGCTGACCAGCACTGAATAACCCGGCGCCGGTTCCAGGTCGAGCAACGGCCGCGGCAATCGATCGATTTGCCGCCGGCAGCGCGTGCGGATTTCCTCTGCCGACGGCAGCGCCGCAATCAACCGCCCCTGCCGCAGCACTGGTACGAGCAAGGGCTCGCCGTCGCACGCTTCGCCGTCTTGTGCGATTACATCGCTGCGGAAAAGGCCGTCAGGCCCGCTGCGCCGATGGATTTGCTTGGCGAAGGGATAGCTCCTTTTCCCCTCCGCCAATTTCACGCGGCCCGCCCGGCCGTGGTCCGTTTCCTGCTCCACCAGCTTGTAAACCAGCGACAGCGTCGGCTCGTCGCGGCTCACCGCCATTTCAGTGCCGACGCCAAATACGTCGATCGGCGCGCCGGCCGCCAGCAAATCACGGATTTTGTACTCATTCAGATCGCCGCTGGCGACGATCTTGACGTCCTTACGGCCGGCCGTATCCAGCACTTCGCGCACCTGTTTACTCAGCGAAACCAAATCGCCGCTGTCGAGGCGCACCGCCTGCATCGCCGCCCCCGATTCCACGGCCCGGCGGGCGCCGCGAAGCGTATCGTACGTGTCGATCAGCAGCGTCGAGGCGGTGGGAAAGACTTCGCCGAACCGCCGGAAGGCTTCCGTCTCCTCGTCAAATGCCATGACCCAGGCGTGGGCCTGCGTCCCCATCGTCGGAATGCCGAGCAGCCGGCCGGCCTCCGCGTTGCTGGTCCCGACGCAGCCGCCGATGTACGCAGCCCGCGCCGCCAGCAGCCCGGCTTGCGGCCCGTGCGCCCGCCGCGAGCCGAAGTCGAAGACCGGCCGGCCTCGCGCCGACGCGACGACCCGCACCGCCTTCGACGCTACAGCCATCTGAATCGTCAGCGTCGTAATAAGGTATGTCTCGATGATCTGCGCCTGGTCGAGCGGCGCCGTGACGCGCAGCAGCGGCTCGCCGGCGAAGACGACGGTCCCTTCCGGCACGGCCCAGACGTCGCCGCGAAAGCGGAAATCCGCCAAGCCGTCGAACCAATCCGGCGGGACGGCGCGGAAGGCCGGATGAGTCCGGAGATAATCGATCTGGTCGGACGAAAAGCTGAGATGCTGGAGATAATGGATCGCCTGTTCGAGCCCCGTTGCGATCAGGAAATTGCGGCAAGCCGGCAACCGGCGCGCCCACAGCTCGAACGTAGCCGACCGATCCGCCAAGCCGTTGACGAAGTAGCCAGCCGCCATCGTTAGCTCGTACAGGTCGGTGAGCAGACCGAGCCGTCCCGCGTCGGGAAAAAGAGATTCCGGATCGTGCATTTGCGGCGTCATGGCGTCCCCTCCGCTTCGCCGTCGAGGACGCCCCCGGCCTGGCGCATCTCCCGACGGGCGCGCCGGCCGTCGCCCGGCTGCACGTCCACCGCCCGCACCGCGTCCGGGATGAGATGCACCTCGAAGCCCGCCTTCAGGCCGTCCAGCACCGTGGCGCGGACGCAATAATCCTCGGCCAGCCCGCCGACCCAGAGCCGGCGGACGCCGCGGCGGCGCAGGTCGTCGGCGAGAGGGCCGCCGTCGAAGGCCGAGTAAGCGTCGCGGTCCGGCTCGGTCCCTTTGCTGACGATCCCGGCGTCGGCAGGGAGGCTCAAATCGGGATGAAAGGCGGCGCCGACCGTGTTCTGCACGCAGTGCGGCTGCCACGGTCCGCCTCGCTGCCGAAAGCTGACGTGGCCGGCCGGATGCCAATCCCGCGACGCGACGACAACGGCCCCGCCTTTCCGCGCGGCGTCGATCCAGCGGTTGAGGATCGGCACGACATGGTCCCCGTCCGGGACCGGCAGGGCACCGCCTGAGCAAAAATCCTTCTGCACATCGACGACGATCAGGGCGTCCGAGGGGCCGAGCGGCGGCGGGTGCATGACGGCGTCTCCTCCTGATCCCTGGATATGGGGCGAAGGAGGGGGCGACAAGGCGATCGGCTCCGCCCGGTCATGCGAGCAATTTGTCGATGACCTGGCCATGCACGTCGGTAAGCCGGCGGTCGATGCCGTTGTGGCGAAACGTCAGCTTGGTATGATCGACGCCGAGCAGATGCAGGATCGTGGCGTGCAGATCGTAGCAGTAGGTCATGTCCTCGACCGCCTTGTACGACCACTGGTCGCTGGCGCCGTAGCTGACGCCGCCCTTGAAGCCGCCGCCCGCGACCCATGAGGTAAATGTGAACGGATTGTGGTCGCGGCCCTTGCCGCCCTGGCTGCACGGCATACGGCCGAACTCCGTCGTCCACAGCACGATGGTGTCGTCCAGCAGCCCGCGCGCCTTGAGATCCTTGAGCAAGGCGGCGGCCGGCTGGTCCATGCTGCGACCCATGTCGGCGTGGTCGCGGGCCAGGTCTTCATGGGAGTCCCAGTTGCGCCGCGGGAAGCCGTTGTCGGCGCCGCTCCACAGCTGCACGAAACGGACCCCGCGCTCCAGGAGTCGGCGGGCGATCAGACAATTGCGGCCGAATTCCTCCGTGATCTTGTCGTCCAGGCCGTACATCCGTCTGACGGCCTCCGGCTCCTGCGACAGGTCCAGCACTTCCGGGGCGCTCAGCTGCAATTTGGCCGCCATCTCGTAGGAGGCGATGCGGGCGTCCAGCCGGCTGTCTCCTTCGCGCGTCGCCTGATGCCGGCGGTTCATTTTTTCCAAGAGGGCCAGGGCGTCCGCGTCGTCGGTCTTGGCGATCCCGGCGTCATCCGGTGGAAAGAGGTCGTAAATGGGGTTCTTGCTGCCGGGGCGGATCATGGTCCCCTGATGGGCGGCGGGGAGGAAGCCGCTGCTCCAGTTGGCCGGGCCGTTGGGAGCGTAACCGCGCGAGTCCGGCAGCACCACGAAGGCCGGCAAATCGTCGGTCAGCGCGCCAAGGCCGTAGCTGATCCACGCTCCCACACTAGGATAACCGGGTAGAACGAAGCCGGTGCTCTGCATGAACGTGGCCGGCCCGTGGACGTTGGACTTGGAAACCATCGCGTGCAGAAAAGCCATGTCGTCCACGCACTCGGCGAGGTTCGGCAAGAGGTCGCTGACCCACTTGCCGCACTGACCGTACTGCTTCCAGCCCCACGGGCTTTTCATGCATGCGCCGGGAACGCTCTGGAATAGCTCGACCTTGCCGCCGGGGTCGAACGGTTGGCCGTGGCGTTTAATCAGCTCCGGCTTGTAGTCGAACGTGTCCACCTGGCTGGCGGCGCCGGACATGAACAGCTGCACGACGCGATGGGCCTTGGCGGGGTGATGCAGGCCGCCGTTGAGTTCAGGCCGACCCTTGCCGAACGGCGGCGGGGCGTCGGCGGCGAGGAGACCGTCGCGGCCGAGCAGCCAGGCCAGGGCGATTCCGCCGAGGCCGCCGCCGGAACGCCAGAGGAAATGACGACGGTCCAATGATTGCTCCATCATCGCTCGAACCTTTCAGGATTACTACAGCTGGGGCGTCGGGATAGGCGTGCCTTGTGTTCCGCCAGGCTCATGCGCTCCGCTGCCGAGGCCAGCGCGTGCCAGAAATCGGGAGGTGCAGCGTTGTCTTCGCCCAGCGCTTCCAGCTCATCCAGGGCCAACTCCAGTTCGTTGTGGTCCAGCCACTCGTCGAGCCGGGCCACACTACCGTCGTCCTCCGCTGGCACGGACGGCAGTAGCGCTCGAGCCTGGTCGAAATCTCGCCGGACCGCCTGCCACAGCTGGCGTAACGCCGCGTCAGCCATCAGTGCATCCTCCACCGCCCAATGTGCATTTCGTGGCTGGGTCGTAAAACCGCAGCGCTGCTCCGTCCGCTTCGAGTTGCAGACCCAGCGCCCGGCTCAGCAACCGGCCCTTTGACTCCACAATCCGCTGATACCGGCCCTGCCGCAAACAGTACCCCTGTAAGCGCGGATCCAGCGAATCACCCGCGGGGTCGAATAGGAAATACTCCGGGACGACCAGAACGCCCTCGTATAGGGCGAATTTGCGTTCCGCGTCTTCATGAACCGAGGACGCAGACGGCAACTCCAGGACCCAATCCGGCGGTTTCCCTTCTTCCCTGATCCGGTAACCACGGCGCATCCGACTGGATACGTTCCTGACCACATACACGTCCGGGATCACTTGGGATCGACGACCGTCCGTGCGGAAATACACTGGCGTGTTGCCAGACACATATACCATCGGTTCGCCGGCGAAATAGTCTTGCAACGTCTGGATGGCAGCCGCCAATACGACACGGTGCTGGTCCGGCATCGCGTTGGCCCGTCGGTCCCAGTCCGGATAACCAGGGCTGGTCCAATCGGTTTTGATGCGTGCGAACATTTGCTAGACCCACAGTGCTTTTCATGGGATGTATTCGATGCGGTCGCGGTAATCCGCCGGGTCGCCAGCGTGAGCGGCCAGAACAAGGAAGGCGACGACTTGGGACACGCGTGAGCCGGATCGCACAAGGAAAACGCCCGGCAAATGGCGCCCGGCCCCCAAATGAGCGGCGACGTGCGTCGCAATTGTGTGCCGGTCGAGCGTCACGAGGATTCGCCCTTCTCGCTCCGCCCAGATCAGAATGTCCGGGTCGATCGACCGGCATGGAAGATCGACGGGGTCGCCGACACGCACCGCGTCCACGGGATCGATTCCGATCGAATTATGCCGCCCGATCGCGCGCCAATGCGAACCACCACGCAAGTTCTCATCCAGGAGAAAGCGCAGCGGCATCAGTCACCCCGTCTTGGAGCGCTCTTCCGCTTCCATCCGGCGCAGCTTCTCCGTTATTGGCAAGGACGCCCACGCGGGGTCGGCGACATGGGCCGCATCCCCCTGTCGCAACCGTTCCGTTATCCGCCGGACTTTCCGCACTCCTGGTCCCGGCTGATACGCCGCATAAGCCCGGTCCATCTCCTCGTGGCAGCGGGCGATGTAAGCATCTACATCGTCCTTGTTCGCCAGGTAGAAGTCGATCGTCTGCCGCACAAGGTCCAGGGGCAGCGTGGGGAATTCATCTCGTATCTGCTCCGGCGAGCGCCCGTCGTTGAAGAGGTCCACCACGTGCATCACATCGATGCGATGGCCCGTCAGGCGAATCTCACCGTACTTGTGCCGGGTCAGGAAATCGGGCAGATTCATGGTATTTGCCTCCGAAACTACGCCCTCCATCATACCCGCCTCCGCCCTCCGCTAGTCCACGAACACAAACTCATTCGCATTGAACAGCACCCGGCATGCCTTCGCCAGCCCATGTTTCTTCGCATACTCGACCAAGGCGTCGCGTTCCTCAACGGTCGGCGGTCGGCCATACGCCAGCCGGTACGCCGCCTCCACTTGCTTCGCCGGATCGTCGCTCATTTTCTGCAACCGCTCCGCGAAGCATTCCGCCTGCTTCAGCATAAACGGGTCGTTGAGCAGGGCCAGCGCCTGCAGCGCGGTCAGCGTCGTGTTGCGCACCGGCGTGTTGATGTTCGGATCGGCGCAGTCCATGCACTCCAGGAATGGATTCGGCACGCTGCGCACGGTGAAGCGGTAGACCGTCCGCCGCCAGTTGCCGGGGTCGTTGATCTTGTCCACGGCGGTATGGTCGTAGACCGGCGAGTGATCGTCCTTGAAGCGGAACAGTTCGAAGCCGGGGCCGCCCATTGTCAGATCCAATTTGCCGCTGACCGCCAGCACGGCGTCGCGCACCTCTTCGGCGTCGAGCCGCTGGCGGGTCATGCGCCATAAAAAGCGATCATCGGCGTCGATTTTCGCCGCCTCGGCGTCGTCGGCGGAGGACTGCCGGTAGGCCGCGCTGAGGACGATGAGGCGCTGCAGCTTCTTGAAGGACCCGCCGCCGTCGCGGAACTCCACCGCCAGCCAGTCGAGCAATTCGGGATGCGTCGGCCGAGAACCATTGCGGCCGAAGTCGCTCGGGGTATCGACGATGCCGCGGCCGAAATGGTAGTGCCAGATGCGATTGACGATCGACCGCCAGGTCAGCGGATTGCGGTCGTCGATGATCCAGGCGGCCAGCGCGGCCCGGCGGCCGCCCTCGTCGTCGTCCTTGAGATCCTTGAAATCCGGATCCAATTCGTTGACGCACGACAGGGCGCCCGGCGTCACTAGCTCTTGCTTCTGCTCCACGTCGCCGCGGTGCAGCACCCAGATCGGCCGCGGTGGAATCGGCGCGACGGCGTACACCACATTGCTTTTCGCCAACTCTTGCAGCTCGCGGTCCACCGCGGCGAGGTCGGCCGCCGTCCGGGCCAGGCCGTCGCGCGTCGCCGCATCCGATTGGGGATCGGCGGCCTTCTTCTGGAAATCTGTGCGTTCCGCCTCGATTTGCTTCTTCCGAGCTTGCAGCTCCGCGAATCGGGCCAGAATCTCCTTGCCGCCGAAAGGCCGGTCGCCGCGCTCGACGCCGGCGAAGACGGCCTGGAGCCGGTAGTAATCCCTCTGCGGAATCGGATCGAATTTGTGGTCGTGGCAGCGGGCGCAGTGGACCGTCATGCTGTCGAAAGTGGAAATCGCATTGACGACCATATCGTCGCGATCCAGGACGCGCGTCTTCTCTTTGTCCACCGTCCTCTCGCGCAGCTCGACCTGGCCGACGAAATCCCACGGGCCGGTCGTGATGAAGCCCGTGGCGACGACGCCGTCCGAAGGCGAGCCGGGGGCGTCAGCCCCCGGATAAAGCACGTCGCCGGCCAATTGCTCCTGAATGAATCGCTTATAGGGCTTGTCCTGGTTGAAGGCGCGGATGACGTAATCGCGGTACGGCCAGGCGTGGTCGCGGCGCTTGTCCTTGTCGTAGCCGTGCGTGTCGGCGTAGTGGGCCAGGTCGAGCCAGTGGCGGCCCCAGCGCTCGCCATAGCGCGGCGACGCCAGCAGCCGATGGACGACCTTCTCATAGGCGTCGGGCGACTCGTCCTTGAGAAAGGCGTCGATCTCCTCCGGCGTCGGCGGCAGGCCGATCAGGTCGAATGTCACGCGGCGAAGCAAAGTCGTTTTGTCGGCGGGAGGCGACGAGCGCAAGCCTTTCTGCTCCATTGCGGACAGCAGAAAGGCGTCGATGGGAGTTCTCACCCATCCAGTATCCCTGACCGACGGAACGGGCGGCCGCGTCAGCGGGCGCAGCGACCACCATTGCTCGTCGGTTGGCGCCGGCTTCTCTGCGACAACGACCCCCTTCGGCCAGGCGGCGCCGGCGTCGATCCATTGACGGAGAAAGCCGATCTCGTCGGCCGTCAGCTTCGGCCCCTGTTTCGGCATCTTCGCGTTGGGGCCGCTGACCATGCGGATGAGAGCGCTGTCCGCGGCGGCGCCTGCTTTCACGACCAGCCCGGAATCGCCGCCCTGCTGCAATCCCTCGGCCGTCGTCAGGTCGAGACCGCCGCGCTTCTTGGCGGGGTTGTGGCAACCGGCGCAGCGCTGGCCGAGCAACGGAGCGATGTGGTCCGCGAACAGATCGGGTTCCGCGGCGGCGGCGCCCGCTCCAAGCAACGACGCGAGGAGCGTCACGACAGGTACAGCGATCAGCCGACAGGACATGGCAAGTCCTCGCGCCTGGGGCGCGCGGGTCAAAGTGCTCAGGCCATCATTAGAGGCACTCACAAAAAGGTGGCTGGAACTGTGATTTTAGAGTTCCAGCCACCTTTTTGTGAGTGCCTCTTACAGCATTTGGCCGCTGCACCTATTGTCAAGGAAGCATCGCCGAAAATCCAGAAGACCGCGCGGTTCGGATTGCCGCCGCGCATCGGGGCCAGTCTAATAGGCGCGGCGCACAAGACGCCGACTCCCCGAATCGCCCCAAAAACGCCCTCCCTGGAAATCAACATGGCCGACCCGTGGCACTATGAGATTGACGGCGACGTTCACGGCCCGGTCGATTGGGATGAATTGCGACGGCTGGCCCGCGCCGGTCGGATCGGGCCGACCACGCTGCTGCGCCAGGGTCGGGAAAACTGGATCGCCGCACGGCATGTGCCCGGTCTGCTCGAAGGAATCGCCGCCCAGCCCGGGCCGGACGAGCCTCCAGGCCGCCGTCAGGACTATCCGGGAACCGATCGGCCGATCCGACAGCTGGACGACCCCGCATTCGTTCCGGATTACCGCTTGCCGCCGCGCTCCACCAACGGGTTCGTGACGGCCTACGGCGTCGTCACGCTGGTCCTCGCCGGGCTGCTGACCCTGACGGGCTGCTTGAGCGGCGGCGGTTCCCTGCTGCTCTTTTCTTACTCCAACGCCCTGCTGCAACCGCCCGCCTCGACCGCGTCCAGCGGCTCGGGAAGCGGGGGGGCGGCCGCGTCGTCCGGCTGCAACGCCTTCTTCGCCGCGATCTTCTTGGGCATTGCGATTGTCCTGGCGATCGTCACGGTCGTCCACGTCGTCCTGGCCGGCGGCCATTTCACGGTTGGCATCGGCGTCCTGCGCCGCCGGGCGTGGGCGCGCATCCTCGCCCTGGTGGTTTCCTTTTTTTCATTGAGCTACGGCGGCGTCATCCTCTATCTGATCGCCGCGGCGGTCATGCAGAACAA
>DATKHW010000087.1:0-3839 GCA_035546275.1 Gemmataceae bacterium | reverse complement strand
GGCGGTCGCTGACGACTTCGGGGTCCATCGGGCAGATGTATTGGACCTTGGCGCCGGACGGCGTGGGCGGCGTTTCCGTCATGCCGACAGGGCGGCCGTGAAGGTAGCGATGGGGGTCCGCCTCGAATTTGCGGGCGCACGAGGGGGTGCAGAAAAAGTAGGTGCATCCCTCATGCACGACCTTCGCCGGCGCCGTCGTCGGGTCCACGGACATGCCACAAACCGGATCGATCGCCGGAGGGCTGGGCGCGGACGCCATTTGCAGAGAAAAGGGAGAACGAGGGTGGGGGTTCATGAGCGGCTCCCGTGCATGTGCGGCGCCAGGGTTTGGGCCGCCATTCCCATTCTAACGGGGCCGCAACGGGCGCCGTCTCAGAAAGTCGCACACTAGTGGGATGATGTCGGCGCCAGCGTCTTCCAGCACGAAATGCCCGGCGTTCTTGAATTCATGCACCTCGGCGCCCGGAAAGCGCCGCCGCCATTCGGCGAGGAAATCCCGATCGAAAACAAAGTCTTTTCCCCCCCAGCATATCAGCATTGGCAGATCGCGGAAGAGGTGCAAGTCCTGCTCCACCTCGGTCACCAGATCGTAACTGGCGTCGCCCGGCCGCAGCGGGATGTCCTGCACGAAGCGCAGCACGGCGACTCGGTTGCGCCAGGAATCGTGCGCGGCGAGATAGTTTTCCCGAATCTCCTTGGGCATCGGTCGCTCGACGCACCAGCGGACCGCGGCGCGGCTAAATGCGTTGAGGCCGCGCACCAGCAACGGGCCGAGCGGCGTGTTGCGGCACAGCCACAGCGGCCACGGCAATCGCTTCCCGGCCGGAAGGTGAAACGCCGCCGTGTTCAGCACTACCACTCGGACGACGCGCTCCGGCCGCCGATGCGCCCAGGCCATACCGATCATGCCGCCCCAGTCGTGCAGCACCAAAGTGACATTTTCCCGGACGCCGACGCGCTCCAGCAATTCGTCCAGGTCGCGCACCCGGCGCTCCAGCGTGTACGGATAGCGCTTCTCGTCCGGCTTCTCGGATAATCCGCAGCCGATATGGTCGGGAGCGATGGCGCGATACTCGCCGCGCAGCCCGGCAATCAAATCGCGATAGAAAAAGGAGGAAGTGGGATTCCCGTGCAGCAAGAGCACCGGATCGCCGGCGCCTTCGTCCCGGTAATGGAGCCGAAAACCGCCGATGTCCAGGAACCGGCCGCTTATCATGACCCCATACGAAGCGCTCGTCACTACCAATCCACCCCCAGCATCAGGCAGTTGAGGCCGCTGCCGATGCCGAGGAAGCCGACGCGGTCGCCCGGCAGCAGGAACTCGCGCTCCTCCGCCAGGGCCGCCGTCAGCGGCAGCGACACCGTGCCCATGTTGCCGAGGAAGGAGTAGGTCGAATACTCCTTGGCCGGCGAGATGCCGAGAGCCTTGAGGATCAAGTCGCGATGGCTGGCGCCGACCTGATGGCAGATGATCTTGTCCACCATGTCGCTGGCCCAACCGAGCCGTTTCAGGAAGGCGCTCCAGGTCCGCAGCCCCAGCTCGACGCCGAATTTCAGCACGGCCACCGAGTCCGTGGACATGAATTGGCGGGCCGCATCGAGCATGGAGTCGATGCTCCAGCGGCACAGGCCATGATGCTGCGGGGCCGAGTGGGTCGTGCCGCCAAGCAGACGGCGGCGCGGCTGGCGCTCGAACGATCCGTCCGTCACCACCACGGCCGCGGCGCCGGAACCCCCTGTTAAGGTCGCTACGGAGGTCTTGAATGTCTCCATGCTGCGCGATTGCAGCATGGCCTCGATCATGGCGTCGTTGATCTCGCGGGCCGTCTCGCACGAAACGACCATGCCGGCCCGGACCTGGCCCAACTCGATGCGATTGGCGATCTCCACGATGCCGTTGAGCACGCCCAGGCAGGCGTTGCTGATGTCGAATACCGCATCCGGCCGGGCGCCGATCGCCGCCGCCACGCGGCAAGCCGTCGCCGGCTCGAATTGGTCGCGGCAAACGGCCGCATAGATCAGCACTTCGAGGTCCTGCGGCCGCACGTTCGATTGATCGAGCGCCTTGCGCGCCGCCGCCGCCGCCCCCTGCGACACCGGAAAGCCCGGCTCCCACCACCGCCGCTCCTGGATGCCCGTCAGCGCTTCCAGCTGGCCTTCAGACAGCCGCAGCGCCTGGTAAACCGGTTGAAGTCGGCCTTCCAATTCCTGCGAGGTCACCACGACCGGCGGCAACTCGTAGCCGATCGCGTCCAAATAAACCTTCGAGTACCTCATAAAGCGTCGCCGCCCTTCTCCAGGGCGAAGTCGGTCATGCGATAGACGACCTTCCCGTCCACCCATAATAGGCCGTCGGCGGTCAATCGGCGAGTGCGATCGTCGCGGCTCGTAATGAACGCCTGCACGACAACGCGCCGGTTGGATGGAACGACCTGCCCTCGATATAGCCAGGCGTGGGCGCCGCCGATCATGGTCCGGAAGCGGGTTTCCGGTCCGCCGCCCCAGTGCTCCACGGCCGCGACCTTCATCAGCTGAAGCAGCGATTCCAAACCCAGCGATCCAGGAATGACCGCATCTTGATAGAAGTGCGCTTTGAAATACCACGCCGACGGATCGACGGTTAAGCCTCCTTGCAGGAAGCCGAGCCTTTTGGGGCCGCCGTCCGGGACGAACGCCTCAACGCGATCGATCATGTGCAGCATCGAGTCCGGAAACGGCGACCCCGTCGGATAGTCGAAAGTGGCGGCCTGAGCCTGTTCTTCATCGCTCATTTCATGCAAAGCGGCGCCCGCGACGCCGACCTGCTGCACCAAAGCGGACTTGGAGAAGAAACCAAAGTTGGTGGATCCCGCGTAGAGCGTTCGCCCACCGGTTTGCATGGCGAAGTCAAAGGCCAAAAGAATCATGCCGGCGGAGCGCGACGCGCTGGTGAGCCGGACCCGGGTGGACAATACGCCGGCGTCGCGACCGAGAAGGCCATGCAGCTGGCCCTCGCCGCCGAGGTTGCGAAAGTGAAGATCGTCCGCGCTGGTGAGCGCCGCGCCGAGGTAAGCCGCAAGCCAGCCGCACGGTTGCAGCGCCGCTTCCAGCAGGATGACGAACGGCATTGTATCTTGTCGATCGGTCCCAAAGTACCAGGCATTGGGATCGACGTCGAATTCGGCTTCGATCGCCGCGCCGGCCCGGAGCTTCCACGGCTCGGCGTCGATGCGCGTAATCCGGTCGATGCACAGGAATGGCGGCGCCGGCAGCCGGGCGATGAATCGGTCCCTGTCGAAGATGCGGTACGGCTCGCCGAATGCCTCTGAGGGGCTCCCGACGGCGAAGGCGATGAGGCGATCGCGGTTGAACAGTGGGGGTTCCGGCGAGCGGGGGGCGTCAACCCCCTGATTGGTGGCAGAATCAGGAGGCTGACGCCCCCCGCTCGCCCACATGGCGCGCAGTCCTTCACGCGTCAATCCGGTAAAGCGAATGCACAGATTATTGATTTCAACGATGGGCTTGCCATCCGCGTAAATCAAAGCGTCGGCGATTGCATAAGGCGTCGGTCCGTAGCCGCGCTCCTTCACGGTCGCCTCAAACATTACCGTCCGCGTCGCGGCCGTCACCTGTCCACGGCACTTGAGCTGATTCGCGACGCCCGGAATCGGCTCGCAAACGACTGCGTCGTGTTCACCGACCCAGCCGATCCGCATTAGGTAAATTCGGAGCGTATGCAGGCAGCACTCGTACATGAGCGTGCCGGGCATCACCTGGTCGTCCACGAAGTGGCAGGTCAGGAACCAGGCGGCGGGATCGACGTCGGCCTCCGCCCGAATCTGACCGATTCCGAAGCGGCC
>DATKHW010000086.1:0-5971 GCA_035546275.1 Gemmataceae bacterium | reverse complement strand
CGTACCGCGATTGTAGGAATAATCGACGACGCTCCCGATGACTTCGAGGTCGATCATCGGCGCCGTCCGGCCGGGGATCTGGATGTGGTCGCCGACGGCGACGTGATAGAGCGCGGCGAAGTTCTCCGACACGACGCAGACAGGATGATGCGGATCGGCCGGCCGTTTGTCCTGGTCGAACATGTGCAGGGCGCCGCCGAGGGCGCGATCGCGGGCCGGGCCTTGCAGGGCGTGCGAATCGACGGCGATCAGGTAGACGAACTGGTCGCGGAAAGTGAAGTAGTGGAAGCGCACCGGCAGGACGGCCTCGACGCCTTCGACGGGAGGCGTGCGGCCCGGGCCGGGCGTCAGCTCGTCGCCGATGCTGGCGTCCATCGGCAGCGAGAAGCCGGCCTTGCTGATGCCGCTGCCGGCCGTGACGTACAGGTCGGCGGCGATGTTGTTGTCCAGCCAGTCGTTGAGGGCGGATTCGGTGCTCTGTGTGAAACCGGCCGTTTGCAGCACCAACGCGCCGGTGGCCGCCAGCGCTCCGATGACCAACCCGGTGCGGCCGGGGCTGCGCATCAGGTTGTCGGCCGCCAACCGCCCTTGCAGACCCAGCAAGGGGCGAAAGAACGGCAGCAGCGCCCAGCCGAGGAAACCGGACAGCCGTTTCATGCCGAGCAGGGCGGCCCCCATGATGCAAACCGGAAAGGCGATGGAGCCGTACAGCGACGGCAGATGCGACCGCAAAAGGACGGCGCCGACGGCCGCCGCGATCAGCACGAGGACGGCGCCGTCTTGCAGGGCGGTGTAAAACCGTCGGTTCCCCTGCGGCGTGCGGCGAACGGCGTCGGCCGGCTGTTCGTCGGCGGCCTGTAGCGCGGGCATGAGCGCGGCCAGGAGCGTGGTCGCCAGGCCGGCCCCCAGCGCCAGCGCCATCACCGGCCACGACACGGAAACAGTCGCTTCCGGCAGCTTGACAAAGACCTCGCTCAGCACTTGCTGCATCGGCTTGAGCGCCAACCACGCCAGCCCGTAGCCGAACGGTAAACCGAGCAGCGACCCGGTCAGCCCCAAGAGCGCCGCCTCGCCGACGAACAGCCCGGCCACCTGGAACCGCGTGGCCCCGACCGAGCGCAGGATGCCGACGTCGCGGCGCCGCTCGGCCACGGTGACGGACAGCGTGTTGTAGACGAGGAACATGCCGACCATCAGCGCCAGGTAGCCGCCGACGGAAAAACCCAGCTCCAGCCCCGCGGTGACGTCGGTGGCCATCTCCTCGTTGGCCTCGACCGTCTGGACCCTTCCCGGCTCGTTTTCGTCCTTGAGGAACTGCTCCACTTTCTTGCGCACCGTCTCCGCGTCGGCGCCCGGCGCCAGCTTCAAATTGATCTGGGTGCAGTAACCTGACCTTTGCGGATAGATGATGGAGGCGGCCGTGTACACGTCGGTGAAAACGGCCTCGTCTTCGAGGATATGGGCCGGGCCTTCCAGACGGACGGTCCCGAAATTCGCCATCTTCTGGATGTCTTCCGGCCCGCGCCGCAGCTGGAAATAGTCCGCCCCGGTCGGCAGCTGTTTCAGCCGCTCGGCCAGCTCCGCTCCCACCAGCACCGGGTGTTTGCCGCCGAGGAAGCAGTCCCACCAATATCGGGAGGCGTTCGTCGCCGCGTCGTCGGAATGGGGCGTGATTTTCAAGCCCCAGGCGTTGGCTTCGGGAGCGCCCTTGGCGTCCTCGGCCATGTTTTGCGGCGTCCAGTTGACGCCGATAAGGCGGATCGACTGGTCGTCCAATTCGACCAGCGCGGCGCGGCCCATGACGAGCGGCTGCACATCGGCGAGGCCGGGCAAATTCTTCTTCTGAAGGCGCTCGGCCAGGTCGGCGGGCACGCCGGTTTGGCCGTTGGAGATGAGCAGGTCGGCCAGGGTGGCGAAGGGGTTGATGGCGCCGCGGGCCGCCTGGTGGAGGCTGTCGTCGAGGCAGCGCGTGGCGACGAGCGTGGCCACGCCCAGCGCGATGCTGACGACGATCAGCACCATGCGCGTGGGGCGCTGGGCGAGGTAGCCGAAGGTCAGGGTGCGGTGGAGGGAAAGCATCAGTGGTCAGTGGTCAGCGGCCAGTGGTCAGCCAGAAGCAAGCCATTGAGTATTCATGTGGACCTACATGATCCTCTCTTCCTGCCGGCCACTGGCCACTGGCCACTGACCACTGTTCTCGTCGATCGACTCAATCAACCCATCGCGGATATGCACGATCCGATCGGCGACGGCGGCGGCGTTCGGATCGTGCGTCACCATGACGACGGAGCGGCGGCCCGATTCGGGCAGGCTGCGGAGCAATTGGAGAATGGCCTGACTGTTGGCCGAATCGAGATTGCCGGTCGGCTCGTCGCAGAGGATCGCTTCGGGGTCGCCGACCAGGGCGCGGGCGATGGCGATGCGCTGCATCTCGCCGCCCGACATCTCTTCGGGATAGTGGCCCGCGCGGTAGGTCATGCCGATGCGGCCGAGGCTGTCGGCGGCCGCCTTGAGCGCCTTGCCCCGGCTGAATCCGCCCAGGAGCAGCGGCAACGCCGTGTTTTCCAGGGCCGTCAGCGTCGGCAGCAGGTTGAAGAATTGAAAGACAAAGCCGATCCGTGTGCGCCGCAATCGGGAGCGCTCGCGGTCGGACAGCGCGTTGAGGTCCTTGCCGTCGAAGAGGGCGCGGCCGGTGGTCGGCGTGTCGAGGGCGCCCATCATGTGCATTAACGTGGATTTACCGGAGCCGCTTGGTCCCATGATGGAGACGTACTCGCCGGCCGCCACGCACAGGTTGACGCCGCGCACCGCCTCCACCGTCCGCCGTCCCTGCTGGTACATCTTGGTGACGCTGTCCAACTCCATCATGAGCGTGCGCACTCCTCCGCGCTGGGCGCCGCGGCCGGCGCTGGCCTGCGCTCCACGAGCCGCGGCGGCCCCGGAAGCAGCAGGAACTTGAAGTAGTTCAGCAAGGCGATCCCCGTGTACGTCACCGGCACGTAGCGAAAGCCGCGGCGGATGAAGAAGAGCGCCGTCCGCGCCGCCGTCTGGCCCGACATCAGGCCCGGCCCCATGCGCGACCGGAACGCGGCTGGGACGATGTGCCGATAGACGAAGGTGCGGTCGCGCCAGTAGCCGCGGGCGTGCCGGGCGAAGGCGCGTTTCGATTCGAGATACGGCCGCAGCGCCGCGACGCCGAACGTGGGATGAAATTCGATCTCCGAACCGACCGCCCACACCTCGACCGGAAACCGCCGCTCGCGCGTCAAGCTCCGAAAGCGCTCGATGATGGCGACGAAGGAGTCGCAGTTGGCCTGCATGGCCTGCTCTCCCTTCGCCCCGTGGCACAGCACGAGAATATCAGTCTCCTGCAGCACGTCGTCGAGGCGCGAGTAGTCGTCATAGCTGTAGTCGCGGCCGAAGGTGAGGGGCGTCACCCTCGCTCCGGCGGCCGTCAGCAGCTTACGCATCGGCTCGCCGAAGGCGCCGCTCGCTCCGGTCAGCGCCACGCGCCGACCGCGGAGACGGCAGCCGGTCCCGAACAGCAGATCGAAGACGCGGAAATAGGAGCTGATGTAGGTCGGCGGATAGACGTGGTGCAGCGCATGGTAGGCGTTGTCCACCCACAGCCCGCCGCGCGGCGCCGGCAGCGTCTCGAAGGCGACGTGATTGGCGTCCTTGCCGCGAAGCCACAGCATGCCGATGAACAGGACCGTCAGCAGACCCATCACCAGCACGACCGGCGCGACGTCGAACACCAGCAGGCCGGCGGCGCTGACGGACATCTGCGTCAGGTACTCCGGCACGACGTGCTTGATGAGATTGGAGCGGATCTGGTCGTCGTGGAAGCGGAGGTCCGTATCGAAGAAATCGTGATGAGACTGGTGCAGACTGGCGAGCCAGCGGAGCAGACGAAAGCGCGAGCCGGCGAAGACGTGCAGCACGGCGTGGATCACGTCGAAGACGAAGGTGGCGACGGCGAAGAGAAGAACGGCCTGGACAAGCCACCAGGCGACGACGATCAGCGACGCGATGCGGAGCGGCAGCAGATCGGGCATGGGGGCTTTCTCCGATGATTAACTTTACACACCCCTACGAGCCGGAAGCGTAAGCGACGGTTGAATGACCGTCGCTCACGCTTCCGGCTCGTAAGGCGATCAATGCGCGAGCTTCTTGTACCGAATCCGGTGCGGCTGGTCCGCCTCGACGCCAAGCCGCTGTTTCCGCTGCGCCTCGTAGGTCTGGTAATTCCCCTCGCACCAGACCGTCTTGCTGTCGCCCTCGAACGCCAGGATGTGTGTGGCGATGCGGTCCAGAAACCACCGATCGTGGCTGATGACCACCGCACAGCCGCCGAAGTTCAGGAGCGCCTCCTCCAGCGACCGCAGCGTGTCCACGTCGAGGTCGTTGGTCGGCTCATCCAAGAGCAGCAGGTTGCCGCCGCGCCGCAGCAGCTTCGCCAGGTGGACGCGGTTCCGCTCGCCGCCGGACAGCTCGCCCACTTTCCGCTGCTGGTCCGGCCCCTTGAAATTGAAGCGCGACACGTAGCCGCGCGACGCTGTCTTGCGCTTGCCCAGCATCAGGTAGTCCGTGCCGCCCGAGATCTCCTCGAACACCGTCTTGGAATCGTCGAGCGTGTCGCGGTTCTGATCGACGTAGGCCGGCAGCACGGTGTCGCCGACCCGCAAAGTCCCCGCGTCCGGGTAATCGGGGGGTTCACACCCCCCGCTCGCCGCCGTTACGATCATACGGAACAGCGTCGTCTTGCCGGCGCCGTTGGGGCCGATCACGCCGACGATGCCGCCGCGCGGCAAATCGAAATTCAGGTCCTCCATGAGCAAATTGTCGCCGTAGCCCTTGCGAACGCCCTCCGCCCGCACCACGATGTCGCCCAGGTGCGGCCCCGGCGGAATCTGCAAAACCAGCTCGTCCTCGCGCTCCTCGTATTCCTGGCTGGCCAGCTTCTCGTAAGCGCTCAGACGCGCCTTGCTCTTGGCCACCCGCGCCCGCGGCGCCATCTTGGCCCATTCCAGCTCGCGGGCCAACGCCTTGCGCCTTGCCGACTCCTGTTTCTCCTCCTTCGCCAGCCGGGCCTGCTTCTGATCCAACCACGAGGAGTAATTGCCTTTCCACGGAATGCCGTGGCCGCGGTCCAATTCCAGAATCCAGCCGGCGACGTTGTCGAGGAAATAGCGGTCGTGCGTGATGGCCACGACGGTGCCGGCGTACTCGCGCAGATGCCGTTCCAACCAGGCCACCGACTCGGCGTCCAGGTGGTTGGTCGGCTCGTCCAAGAGCAGCAGATCGGGCCGCTGCAGCAGCGTCTTGCACAGGGCCACGCGGCGCCGTTCGCCGCCGGAGAGCGTGGTCGCTTTGGCGTCGCCGGGCGGCAGCCGCATGGCGTCCATCGCGATTTCCAGCTGGCGGTCGAGGTCGTAGGCGTTGGCCGCGTCGATGGCGTCCTGCAGCTTGCTCATCGCTTCCATGATGCCGTCGATTTCGTCCGGCGACGCCTCGGCCATCTGGTTGCCGAGCTCTTCCTGCTTGGTCAGCAGGGCGCGGGTGGAGGCGACAGCCTGTTCGATGTTGCCGCGCACGTCGGTGGATTCGTCGAGTCGCGGCTCCTGCGGGACCCAGCCGACGGTGAAGCCGGACGTCAGACGGGCCGTGCCAAGGAAGTCGGTTTCGACGCCGGCCATGACGCGGAGCAGCGTGCTCTTGCCGGCCCCGTTGCCGCCGATGACGCCGATCTTGGCGCCGGGATAGAAGGCCAGCCAGATGTTTTTGAGGACCTCGCGCTTGGCGTAGGCCTTGGTGAGGTTCTCGATTGTGTAGATGTACTGTTCCGCCATGGAATTTGTTTCATTCCTCGTCGAGTCGCGGCGTCCCAGAGTCGGGGGTATCGTGTTAGCCTAGCGGAGCGCGACGGCGAGGTCAAACGCAGCCCATTCTCCCCTCGCCCCCGCTTCGG
>DATKHW010000085.1:0-6610 GCA_035546275.1 Gemmataceae bacterium | reverse complement strand
ATCGAGGACAACGAAGGCGATACGCGCCTGATACAGGAGATGCTGCGGGACGGGGGAGGCGGGCGCTTCCGGTTGGAGTGCGCCGACAGGCTCACGGTCGGTTTGGACCGTCTGACCCGCGACGGGATCGATGTGGTCCTGCTCGACCTGTCGCTTCCCGAAAGCAAGGGCCTTGGGTCGTTGTTGCGCGTC
Organism: Gemmataceae bacterium; assembly: GCA_035546275.1. Lineage (GTDB taxonomy): Bacteria > Planctomycetota > Planctomycetia > Gemmatales > Gemmataceae > UBA4732. The sequence continues at coordinate 6,418 of DATKHW010000085.1, read as the reverse complement.
CATGAGAACGCTCCGGCCGTGCCAGTCGTGGTGCTCACTGGGTCGCAGGACGAGGAGTTGGGCAACAGAGCGGTTCAATCCGGCGCGCAAGATTACCTCATCAAGGGTCACGTGGATGGCGCCCTTCTGGCGCGCTCCCTGCGCTATGCCATTGAGCGAGGCGGAATCGAAGAGGAGCTGCGCCGGCGCGTCGAACAGCTAGCCGAACTGGACCGGCGCAAGGACGAGTTCCTCGCTACACTTGCCCACGAGCTGCGCAATCCGCTGGCGCCCATCCGCAATGCGCTTCACATCCTTCGGCTGTCGGGCGGCAGCGGGCCCGCAGCGGAGCGCGTTCGGGAGATGATCGAACGGCAGGTCAACCAGCTGGTCCGCCTGGTGGACGACCTCATGGAAGTGTCGCGCATCACTCGCGGCAAGATCGAGCTGCGCAAAGAGCGCGTCGAGCTGGCCGCGGTGCTGCGAAGCGCCGTCGAAACAAGCCGACCTCTCATCGAGGCGGGCGGTCATCAGCTGGCCATCGCCCTGCCCGCCGATCCGGTGATCCTTGACGCGGATCCCATGCGGCTCTCGCAGGTCGTCGCCAACTTGCTGAACAATGCGGCCAAGTACACCGAGGAAGGCGGACAGATTTGGCTTACCGCACGGCGGGACGGACGTGACGCCGTAGTATCGGTGAGGGACACCGGCGTAGGAATACCAACCGACATGCTGCCGCGGGTTTTCGACATGTTCGCCCAGGTCGATCGCACGCTCCAGCGCTCCCAGGGGGGCTTGGGCATCGGCCTGACGCTGGCTCGTATCTTGGTGGAAATGCACGGCGGCCGCGTCGAGGCGCGCAGCGGCGGATTGGGCCGGGGCAGTGAATTCATCCTCCGCCTGCCGACGGCGCCGACGTCCCCTCTCGGAAGGGAAGGCGGGGCGGCTGTATCAGGCCAGCAATCCGGTCCGCTGGGCCAACTGCGCGTCCTGGTGGTCGATGACAACCACGACGCCGCGGACAGTTTCGCTATGCTGCTGCGGTTTCTGGGCGCCGAAGCGCACGTGGTTTACGACGGCCCTTCCGCATTGGCGGCGCTGCCCAGCTACCGACCGTCGGTCGTGTTTCTCGACATCGGCATGGCCGGCATGGACGGCCATGAGGTGGCCCGGCGCGTGCGCCAAACGGCGGATTTCCGTGAGGTGACCCTCATCGCCATGACGGGCTGGGGCCAGGAGGAGGATCGCCGTCGCTCCAAGGCGGCCGGCTTCGACCATCACCTGGTCAAGCCGGTGGACGCGCGCATCCTGCAATCGCTGCTTGCCGCTCAGCGGAAGCCGGCGAAGTCTGCGTCCAACTGAACGGCGAGACAGTTCGGCTATGCTCCCCTGCAACCTCCGTCCTCATCGAACCGATGGCGCCAAACTTGCCCTTTTTTGAGCGGCGACCAGCGCGCTGCATTGGCCCCGCCTGACCCGGCGGAACAGCGATCATTGCCGCCATCCTCTTGAGGGAATGAGTGCAGGTTGGCGACGGGAGGCTTCACATGTCCCCTGTTGCGCCGACTCCGGCGACGCTCGTCGCCGATGAATTTCTCTCCTACTTGCAGATCCGCAGGGGAATGAGCGTTCCCGGCTATCTCCGCGCACCGGTCGAGGTTCCCGACGGATGGGAGACATACACTTATTATCTCCAACTGCACGGCCGCAATCGACTGCCGCCTGAGTTTCGCCAGCCGCTGACCCTGCGCGTACTCGCTGGACCGGAAGGGTTGCCGCGGCTGCGGCGCGAGTGGCGGGTGCAGAACTGGCTGGCGCAGCAGGGGTATCCCGTCGCCCGACCCCTTCTCAGGGAAGAGGACGCCGGGTTCCTCGGCGGGCCTTTCATGCTCATGCAATGGGTCGATGGGACGCGACTGCTGGAGCGCATCTTGCGGGACTATTTCGCCCTGCTCTGGGCGCCGGCCCGCATGGCCGAGGTCCACGCACAGTTGCATGCCCTCCCCGTCCAGGACTTGCCCCAGCCAAGAAGGTCGTTTCTCGACCGGCAGCTCGAGACGTTTCAGGCCGTCGTGGACGAATGCGGCGTTCACGGATTGGCTCCCGGGGTGGATTGGCTGCGGGCGCATCGGCCGGCCGAAATCGAAGCGCCGTGCTTGCTGCATCTCGATTTTCACGCCAAAAACATTCTGACGCACGGCGCACGCATCGCGGCGGTGCTGGACTGGAGCGAAGCACAGTCCGGCGACCGCCATGCGGACGTGGCCATGGCGCTGCTTATGATTGACGTCGCGCCGGTCCAAGATGCGTCGCGCTTGGATCGGCTGATGCTGCCAATCGGCCGGTTCTTGACCCACCATCTCTACCTGAATGCGTACCGCAGCAACCTGCCGCTGGACCGCCGCCGGCTGCGCTATTACCAGGCATGGGCGGCGATGTGGCGGCTGTCGTATTTTGGTCGGTGGCTGACGGACGGCCCGCACGTCACGGGCTACAAACCCACGGCAGTCCGCCATGTCCGCAAAATGCTGGTAAGCCGTCTGGAGCGCTATTTCCAGCGCTTTTCCGGAACGGCGATACGGCTCGGTCTCCCCGTGGCGCCGGGCGAGGAGTAAAGGGGCGACGGCGAGCGGCGGGTATGAGCCCCGCCGCCCGTGTGAGAAAACGCTGCTGCTATGATCATCAATTGGCCTTGGGCGCGGTCACTCCCGGAAAACTGTCAGTGCGGAACGGGGACGCCGGCAAGCCGTCCTTGTTGAACAGGTTGACGACCGGCGTATTGGTCCAGCCGTAGCGCACCGCGACCGGCTTATCGACCTGGTCGCACGTGACGACCACCGTATCGCCCTGGATTTCGGCCTTGGCGTCGTGGAACTTCTTGTCCTCGCCGCAAACGATGAAGCCGGTCAGCGGGCCGTCCTTGGCTTCCAATCCCTTGCCGACGCTCTTGAAGCTCAAAATCGCCTTATTGCCGTCGAATTTCACCGAGTCGTAGATTGGGCCGTCGTGAACGACCTTCTCGTTGTAGGCAATGGCCAGCGCGGCCAGGGCGAGGCGGCCGCCGACCGGCTCCTTGCGCTTGGGATGAATGTCCTTCTCGTCGCCTACGTCGGTGATGACGGCTTCGTCCGTGTTCTTGACCTTCTCGCTGGTCATGAGCTGTGCCTCGCGCAGCTCGGCCCAGGCGCTGTCGCCCGGTTCTTTTGGGTTAGCGCCATACGGAGCGAGCTGCACGAACAAGAACGGCATGTCCGGGTTCTTCCACTGCTCGCGCCAGGCCTGGATCATGGTGGGGAAGAGCGTGCGATACTGGTAAGCCCGGCCGGCGTTCGATTCGCCCTGATACCAGATGACGCCCTTGATCGCGAACGGCAGCAGCGGATTGATCATGCCGTTGAAAAGCACCGTGCCCTGATTGGGATTGAGCTTCTGATTGTCGATCTTGATCTCGGCTGGAACCAGCCCCTTGAGATCAGGATTGCCTTCCAGGTTCGCCCTCGGCGTCCACGCCTCGGCGACGGTGCCGCCCCAGTTGGATTCAATCAGGCCGACCGGGACGTTGAGGGCCTTTTGCAGATCGCGGCCGAAGTAGTAGGCCACGCCGGAGAAGCCGCCGACGGTATCGGGGCCGCATTCCACCCACTTGCTACTCAAATCGGTCGTTGGGTCCGCGGCGATCTTGTGCGGGACAGTGAACAGGTGAATCTTGGGGTTCTTGGAGTCGGCGGCCGCCTCCTTGCCGCCGGCGCAGCTGTTCAAGCTCATTTCCATGTTGGACTGGCCGCTCGCCAACCACACCTCGCCGACGTACACGTCCTTGACGGTGATGGTGTTCTTGCCGCTGATGGTCAGCGTGTATGGGCCGCCCGCGCTCAGCTCGGGCAGCTGGGCGACGAATCGTCCGTCCTTGTCGGCCTTGGCTTCGTCGGCAGCCGTCGGCTTGGCGTCGCCGGTGGACAGGGAGACACTGACCGTTTCGCCGGCGTCGGCGGTCCCGAAGACGGGGCACTTGACGCCGCGCTGCAAGACCACGCCGTCGGAAAACAGCGGACTCGGTTTGACGTCGGCCCGCGCCTGCAGCGACAGGCAGACCACGGCCGTCAGCGCGACGGCCCACAACGTACGTTTCATGGATGCGTCTCCTTGTGGTGAAGTCATCGGGCAGGAATGGGATCGTAGCACGCCGCAGCCGCCGATGCACGCGACTTTTTGGGTGATTCGGCGGCATTTCGGGTTCTTGCTTGCACGGCGAGCAAAAGCGGGTAGTGTTAGCAGGCACGGCCCCTTGCTCCGATCCACCCTTATTACGAGCATTGTTATGAACAAGCCAGCTTTCGCCGTAATGTGCGTTGGTCTTGTCGCCGCCTGGGCGATCCTTGCCGCACCAGTGACCGCCGAGGACGCCGCCGACGGTCCGGACCCCAAGTTGCACATCATCGTCTTCGGCGCCCATCCCGACGACTGCGAGATCAAGGCCGGCGGCGTCGCCGCGCTTTGGGCCAAACAGGGACATCACGTCAAGTTCGTCTCCGTCACCAACGGCGACATCGGCCACTGGAAAATGAATCGCGAAGAGCTGGCCAAGCGACGATTAGGCGAGGTGAAGGCCGCCGACAAGGTCCTGGGCGTCGAAACCCAGGTGCTGCCCATTCACGACGGCGAGCTGGAACCGACGCTGGAAAATCGCCGCATCATCACCCGCCTCATCCGCGAATGGCAGGCCGACATCGTCCTGTGCCATCGGCCCTGGGACTATCACCCCGACCACCGCTACGTCGGCGTCCTGGTGCAGGACGCGGCTTACATGGTGACCGTGCCGAACTTCTGCCCCGAAACGCCGGCCCTGAAACAAAACCCCGTTTTCATGTACTTGAGCGATGGTTTTCGAAAGCCGTATGCGTTCAAGGGCGACGTGGTGGTGCCCATCGACGACGTTTACGAGCAGAAAGTGGACGCCTTGCACGAGCTGGAATCGCAGGTTTACGAAGGCGGCGCCAACGGCAGCGAGAACTTCGTCAAGAGCGTGCCGCCGGCGAGCGATCCGGCCGCGCGGAAGGAATGGCTGCGCAAGACCGGCTGGGCGACCCGCACTGCGGGGGAGGCGAACCGCTTCCGGGACGAGCTGGTGAAGCGCTACGGCCAGGAGAAGGGCAAGGCGGTGCGGAATGCGGAGGCGTTCGAGATTTGCGAATACGGCCGACAGCCGTCGGCGGAGGACCTGACGCGGCTGTTTCCATTTGGCGATGCAAAGGATGGAGGTAAGCCCTGACGCGGCGCGGCGCCCGCTTTCCGCTTTCCCGGATGCGCCGCCGGGGTTACAATCCTCCAAGACTAGGAAGGCGCCCCATCCTTCCCCGTCCCCCAACTACCCAAACACCGCCCGGCCGCCCGCCCCAGGACCAAGGAACATCCTTCATGGAGACGAATCCAAACGCCGACGACGCCGTCACCGCCGACCGGCCCGCCGGGGCAGGCAAGTCCCAGCAGCTCACCGACCAGCCGACCGCGCCCAACGGCGAGCCGCCCGGCGGCGTCGACTCGACAGGCAAGCCCCTCACGGTCCCCAAAGCCCACCCGACGGCCATCTGGTTCTTCTGGTGGGGCGAGTTCGCCGAGCGCAGCTCCTATTACGGCATGCGCACAATCCTGTTCCTGTACATGACCACCGCGTTGCACATGCCCGATAGCCGCGCCAGCCCCATTTACTCGGCGTTCAAGATGGCCTGCTACTTCTTGCCCCTGGTCGGGGGGTTCATCGCCGACCGCTGGCTGGGCCGATACTGGACGATCGTCGGCTTCTCCGTCCCGTACGTCGCCGGGCACTTCATCCTGGGCATTCCGATGGAGCCGGCCATGTTTATTGCGCTTGGCCTGCTGGCCGGCGGCAGCGGCGTGATCAAGCCGAACATATCGACGCTGATGGGCCAGACTTACGACCAGAAACGCCCGGGCCAGGAGCAGCTGCGCTCTGCTGCATTCTTATGGTTTTATCTCGCGATCAACGTCGGCGCGCTCATCTCGCAACTGGCGTTGCCCGTGATCCGCAATCAGTACATCTACTATCACCTGTCTCCGGACGTCCGCGCCCGCGCGGATGCGAAAAGTAAAGCGGGCGAGGACATCGCAACGCTCGCCATACCGCTGGCGCGTCAACAACACCTCGCTACGGCCCTGCCCGAGCGGCTTCGCTATCGCGCCGAAGCGGCGGCGGACCGGGGCGAAGACCTGCTCACGGAACTGTCACGGAACGACGCGAGCGCCTTTGCAGCGATCGCTCTGCAAGACCAGCCGCTCGCCGCCGCCGGCTGCACCAGTTATGTTTTGACCGATTCCGTTTCCAATGTTTCCGCGGAGGTTCGGGCTGAAAACGACCTGAGCGCCTTTGCAGCGATCGCTCTGCAAGACCAGCCGCTCGCCGCCGCCGGCTGCACCAGTTATG